>NZ_PTFE01000018.1:0-101588 GCF_002936975.1 Bradyrhizobium sp. AC87j1 | reverse complement strand
CAACACCGTGGTGCACTTCACCATCGACGGCAGCCCGATCGCGACGACGACCACCACCGATGCACAAGGCGCCTGGTCGTTTACGCCGAGCGGGCTGACTGACGGATTACACACCATCGTGGCGAGCCAAACCGACACTTTTGGCAACACCGGCTCGGCCTCGCTAAACTTCACGCTCGACACCACGGCACCCGCGGTCGCCATCACCAGTGCGGGCGGACCCGTCAACCAGGCGAGCCAGACCATCACCGGCACGGTGGGCGTCGCCGATGCCGGCGCCAGCGTCACCATCCTGGATGGCGCCACGACGATCGGTACCGCGATCGTGCAGGGCAACGGCAGCTGGAGCACCACGGTCACGCTGAACCAGGGCGGCAACTCCCTGACGGCACGGGTGAGCGATGCGGCCGGCAATACCGCGACCAGCGGCGCGGTGGTCTACACCCTCAGCACCACCGGCCCGACCGTGACCGAGGCCCTGGTCTCCGACACCGGCGCTTTGGCCACCGACCATGTGACCGCCAACCCGGCGCTGAACGGCACCGGCCTCGCCAACACGGTGGTGCATCTGACGATCGATGGTGTTCTCAGCACCTCCACGGCGACCACGGATGCGCAAGGCGCCTGGTCGTTTACGCCGAGCGGGCTGGCCGACGGATTGCACACCATCGTCGCCAGCCAGACTGACATCTTCGGCAACACCGGCTCGGCCTCGCTGAGCTTCACGCTCGATACCACGGCGCCGACGGTCGCCATCACCAGCACCGGCGGACCCGTCAATCAGGCCAGCCAGACCATCACCGGCACGGTCGACGTCGCCGATGCCGGCGCCACCGTCACCATCCTGGACGGCACCACGACGATCGGTACCGCGATCGTGCAGGCCAACGGCAGCTGGAGCACCACGGTCACGCTCAACAATGGCCCGAACTCGCTGACGGCCCGGGTGAGCGATGCGGCCGGCAACACCGCGACCAGCGGCGCGGTGGTCTACACCCTCAGCACCACCGGCCCGACCGTGACCGAGGCCCTGGTTGCCGACACCGGCACGTCGGCCACCGACCACCTCACCACCAACCCGGCGCTGAGCGGCACCGGCCTTGCCAACACCGTGGTGCACTTCACCATCGACGGCAGCCCGATCGCGGCGACGACCACCACCGATGCACAAGGCGCCTGGTCGTTTACGCCGAGCGGGCTGACTGACGGATCACACACCATCGTCGCGAGCCAAACCGACACTTTTGGCAACACCGGCTCGGCCTCGCTAAACTTCACCCTCGACACGTCGGCGCCGACCGTCGCGATCACCAGCGCGGGCGGACCGGTCAACCAGGCCAGCCAGACCATCACCGGCACGGTGGGCGTCGCCGATGCCGGCGCCAGCGTCACCATCCTGGATGGCGCCACGACGATCGGTACCGCCATCGTGCAGGGCAACGGCAGCTGGAGCACCACGGTCACGCTGAACCAGGGTGGCAACTCCCTGACCGCACGGGTCAGCGATGCGGCCGGCAACATCGCGACCAGCGGCGCGGTGGTCTACACGCTCGGCACCACCGGCCCGACCGTGACCGAGGCCCTGGTTGCCGACACCGGCACGTCGGCCACCGACCACCTCACCACCAATCCGGCGCTGAGCGGCACCGGCCTTGCCAACACCGTGGTGCACTTCACCATCGACGGCAGCCCGATCGCGACGACGACCACCACCGATGCACAAGGCGCCTGGTCGTTTACGCCGAGCGGGCTGACTGACGGATTACACACCATCGTGGCGAGCCAAACCGACACTTTTGGCAACACCGGCTCGGCCTCGCTAAACTTCACGCTCGACACGACGGCACCCGCGGTCGCGATCACCAGCGCGGGCGGACCCGTCAACCAGGCGAGCCAGACCATCACCGGCACGGTCGACGTCGCCGATGCCGGCGCCAGCGTCACCATCCTGGATGGCACCACGACGATCGGTACCGCGATCGTGCAGGCCAACGGCAGCTGGAGCACCACGGTCACGCTCAACAATGGCCCGAACTCGCTGACGGCCCGGGTGAGCGATGCCGCCGGCAACATCGCGACCAGCGGCGCCGTGGTCTATACGCTTAGCACCACGGGCCCGACCGTGACCGAGGCCCTGGTCGCCGACACCGGCACCTCCGCCACCGATCACCTCACCACCAACCCGGCGCTGAGCGGCACCGGCCTTGCCAACACCGTGGTGCACTTCACCATCGACGGCAGCCCGATCGCGGCGACAGTGACCACCGATGCGCAAGGCGCCTGGTCGTTTACGCCGAGCGGGCTGGCCGACGGATCACACACCATCGTCGCGAGCCAAACCGACACTTTTGGCAACACCGGCTCGGCCTCGCTGAACTTCACGCTCGACACCACGGCACCGACCGTCGCGATCACCAGCGCGGGCGGACCCGTCAACCAGGCCAGCCAGACCATCACCGGCACGGTCGGCGTCGCCGATGCCGGCGCCAGCGTCACCATCCTGGACGGCACCACGACGATCGGCACCGCCATCGTGCAGGCCAACGGCAGCTGGAGCACCACGGTCACGCTGAACCAGGGTGGCAACTCCCTGACCGCACGGGTCAGTGATGCGGCCGGCAATACCGCGACCAGCAGCGCGGTGGTCTACACGCTGAGCACCACCGGTCCGACCGTGACCGAGGCCCTGGTCGCCGATACCGGCGCTTCGGCCACCGACCACGTCACCGCCAACCCGGCGCTGAGCGGCACCGGCCTCGCCAACACCGTGGTGCACTTCGCCATCGACGGCAGCCCGATCGCGACGACAGCGACCACGGATGCGCAAGGGGGCTGGTCGTTTACGCCGAGCGGGCTGGCCGACGGATTGTACACCATTGTCGCAAGCCAGACCGACACTTTTGGCAACACCGGCTCGGCTTCGCTGAGCTTCACGCTCGACACCACGGCACCCGCGGTCGCCATCACCAGCGCGGGCGGACCGGTCAACCAGGCCAGCCAGACCATCACCGGCACGGTGGGCGTCGCCGATGCCGGCGCCACCGTCACCATCCTGGACGGCACCACGACGATCGGTACCGCGATCGTGCAGGCCAACGGCAGCTGGAGCACCACGGTCACGCTCAACAACGGCCCGAACTCGCTGACCGCACGGGTGAGCGATGCGGCCGGCAACATCGCGACCAGCGGCGCGGTGGTCTACACGCTCAGCACCACCGGCCCGACCGTGACCGAGACCCTGGTCGCCGACACCGGCACCTCCGCCACCGATCACCTCACCGCCAACCCGGCGCTGAGCGGCACCGGCCTCGCCAACACCGTGGTGCATCTGACGATCGATGGTGTTCTCAGCACCGCTACGGCGACCACGGATGCGCAAGGCGCGTGGTCGTTTACGCCGAGCGGGCTGGCCGACGGATTACACACCATTGTCGCAAGCCAGACCGATACCTTTGGCAACATCGGCTCGGCGTCGCTGAGCTTCACCTTCGACACAACGGCGCCGACCGGCGGTACACCGGACCTGACAGCGGGCTCGGACAGCGGTACCTCGGCTACCGACAACCTCACTTCGGCGACGTCGCCAAGCTTCACGGTGGCGCTGAACCCGGCGGCTGCCATCGGCGATACGGTGCAGCTGTTGCTGGGCGGCTCGCCGCTGGCGCATCCGGTCACGCATGTGATCACGGCCGCCGACGTGACGGCAGGCAACGTTAATCTGACGGTGACTGCCGGCGATCTCGGAGCCGATGGCACCAAACAGATCACGGCGCAGTTCAGCGATGTCGCCGGCAACAGTTCGACGAGCGCAGCCCTGAGCTTCACGCTCGACACGACGGCACCCGCGGTCGCCATCACCAGCACCGGCGGACCCGTCAACCAGGCGAGCCAGATCATCACCGGCACGGTGGGCGTCGCCGATGCCGGCGCCAGCGTCACCATCCTGGACGGCAGCACGACGATCGGTACCGCGATCGTGCAGGGCAACGGCAGCTGGAGCATCACGGTCACGCTGAACCAGGGCGGCAACTCCCTGACGGCACGGGTGAGCGATGCGGCTGGCAACACCGCAACCAGCGGCGCGGTGGTCTATTCTGTCGGCGTGCCCGGCGCCATTCTCGGCGATGCTGGCGACAACACCCTGACAGGGACCGCCGGGAACGATGCATTCCAAGGCTTCGGCGGTAATGACACATTCAATGGTTTGTCGGGCGTTGATCGAGCGGTCTATGTCGACGCGACCGGGGGCATCACCGCCGATCTGACGACAGGAACCGTGACGGGTCCGGGTGTCGGCACCGACACTCTGGTCGGTATCGAAGCCATCCAGGGCAGCAACTTTGCCGATCACTACTCGGCGGTCGGTTTCAGCGGCAATTCCGGGGTGCCTGGCACGCCAATTGGCCTCAACAGCTTCGAAGGCATGGGGGGAGATGACATCATCGCCGGCACGGTCAATCCTTCCGGAGAGATTCTGACCCGCATTTCCTATGTCAGTGCGACAGCGGCAGTGGTCGTTGATTTCGCCGCGGGAACAGCGAACGGCGATGCATCAGTCGGCAACGACATCTTCACCAATGTCAATTCGGTCATTGGGTCAGCATTTGGAGACACGCTGCGGGGCAGCGACAATCCGAACGGCACTTTCGAGCAATATGACGCTCGTGCCGGCAACGATCTGATCGATGGCCGCGGCGGCTACGATTTTGCCGTCTACAACAACGACGCCACCACCACCACGGGCATAACCGTCAATCTTGCGGCCGGTACCGTCACTGGCGACGCGACAATCGGGACCGATACGCTGCGTTCAGTGGAAGCCGTCCGCGGCACCAACTTCACCGATACTTACGATGCCACTGGTTTCAGCGCCACCAGCACCAATGCCGGATCGAGCGGCACCTTCAACAATTTCGAAGGCATGGGCGGCAACGATGGCATCATCGGCAACGGCAACACCCGACTCCAGTATACGCAATCAACCGCCGGCGTGACTGTCGATTTCCTCGCGGGCACTGCAACCGGCGATGCCTCGGTGGGTACCGATACATTCACCGGCGTCAACGCCGTCATGGGCTCGATGTTTGCCGACACCTTTTCTGGAAGCGGCGCCAATGAGAACTTCATGGGCCTTGCCGGCGATGATTTCATCGACGGAAAAGGCGGCTTCGACACGGCGCAATATGCCAACCTGACCTTCACGACGGGGGGGATCAGCGTTCACCTTGCCGCTGGAACGGTGACCGGAGATGCCTCGAGCGGCACCGACACCTTGCGTTCAATCGAAGGCATTCAGGGCACTAATTTTACCGACACTTATGACGCGACTAACTTCGGCGTCACCGGCGCTATCGATCCCGCGACCGGCCTTCCCTATGCCAATGTCGGCAACAATGGCACCTTCAATCAATTCGAGGGAATGGGCGGTAACGACATCATCACCGGCAACGGCAACACTCGTCTGATCTACACCAATGCAACCGGCCCCGTGACGATCACTTTCGCTCTCAACGGCTGGACCAGCACCACCAGCGGCGCGTCGGGTACCGTAACCGGTGATGGGTCCGTAGGCACCGACACCTTCTCCGGTGTCGGCTCGGTGTCGGGGTCGTCATTTGCCGACACCATCACCGGCTCGAACAATCCAAACAACACCTCGGAGGAATTTGCCGGTCGCGGCGGCAATGACTTCATCGACGGTAAAACTGGTTTCGACAGGGCTTTCTACAACAACGATGGTTCGGCGTCGGGTATTCAAATCGATATGGCTTCGGGCGTCGTGACCGGCGACGCTGCTATCGGAACGGACACCCTCCGATCCATCGAAGCGATCCGCGGAACCGGCTTCGCCGACACTTATGTCGCGACCAATTTCGGCGTCTCCGGCGCAAATGTCGGCGATTTCGGTACCCTCAACGAGTTTGAGGGAATGGCCGGCAATGACACGATCACCGGCAACGGCAATACCCGCATCGCATACTACAATGCTCTCGATGGGGTGACCGTCGACCTCGCCGCCGGCAACTCCCACGGGACTGCCTCCGGTGACCTCGCAGGTGTCGGGACAGACACGTTCACCGGCGTGAATGCCTCCCGCGGTTCAGCTTTCGCTGACGTCATTCTCGGGGATGCCAATGCCAATGCCCTCGACGGCAGGGACGGCAATGATCGGATCGACGGCCGCGGTGGCGCCGATACCTTGACCGGCGGGAACGGCGCCGACACCTTTGTCTACGCCGATGGTGACGGAGCAGACACCATCACGGACTTTAACCGTACCCAAGGCGACACGATCGATCTGACAGGGTTGTCAGGCTTCTTCACGCTCGCAGATGTTCAATCGAAGGCAACGGTGAGCGGCGGCAACACCATCATCGATGTCGGAAGCGGGAATACTCTGACGCTGATAGGTGTAACAAGCCTCCAGCAGAGCGACTTCATCTTTCCCAACGCCACCAACGGCACCTCGGGCTCGGATGTGCTGCTCGGAACGAGTCAAGCGGATGCAATTTCCGGCCTCGCCGGAAATGATCGGCTTCAGGGATTCGGCGGCAACGATCTGCTCGATGGCGGGACCGATTTTGACCGCGCTGTCTACACCGATGCCACGGGCGGGATCTCCGTGAACCTTGCGGCGGGAACGGTATCCGGACCGGGAGTGGGTACCGATACGCTCGTTGCGATCGAAGCCGTGGTTGGCAGTGATTTTGCGGACACCTTCAATGCGACCGGTTTCGCCGGGGTCACCGGTACGCCCGGTACGCCGATCGGGTTCAACGAGTTCGAGGGCCGCGGTGGCAACGACACCATTCTGAGTGACGTGAATCCTTTAGGCGCGGCTCTGACGCGGGCTTCCTATGTGGGCGCCACTGCCGGTGTGACTGTCGACATCGCAGCCGGAACGGCGGATGGAGATGGATCCGTTGGTCACGACACGTTTGTTGGCTCTGGAATTCTTGCCGTCTGGGGCTCTTCGTTCGCCGATACTCTTTTCGGAAGCAACAATGGATTCGGTACGATCGAGGTATTTGCGGGGTTCGCTGGCAACGACGTGATCGACGGGCGCGGCGGCTTCGACCGCGTCGACTACAATAACGATCCGACCACCACGTCGGGTATCACGGTTAGTCTCGCGGCTGGCACCCTGACCGGGGATGCCACGGTTGGTTCTGATACACTTGTGTCGATCGAAGCGGTCCGTGGCACCAATTTTGCCGATACCTACAACGCCGTCGGATTTAGCAGCACCAGCACGAACTCCGGCTCGCTCGGGACCTTCAACGAGTTCACCGGCGAAGGCGGCAACGACATCATCACCGGCAACGGCAACACGCGCCTCGGATTCAACAATGCGACCGCAGGCGTCGTGGTGGACATAGCAGCCGGCGCGGCTACCGGGGACGCCTCGGTCGGAAGCGATACGTTCACGGGCGTCAATGCCGTCATGGGCACGATGTTCGCCGATTCCTTGTCGGGAAGCGGCATCAACGAGATATTTACCGGGCTTGGCGGCAACGACACGATTGACGGTCGCGGCGGCTTCGATACCGCCAGCTACAACAACATCTATCTTTCGACCGGCAGTGTCACCATTGACATGGCGTCCGGCACGGCCACGGGCGACTCCTCGATCGGTACGGACACGCTGCGTTCGATCGAAGCCATCCAGGGAACCGTCCTTGCCGATACCTATGTGGCAACGGGATACGGCCTCGCAGGCGCTCTTAACGTCGGCAACAACGGCAGCTTCAACCAGTTCGAGGGACTTGGTGGTGACGATGCCATTACCGGCAACGGCAACACGCGTTTGATCTACACCAATGCAACCGGTCCCGTGACGATCACGTTTGGCCTCAATAGCTGGACCAGCACCACCAGCGGCGCGTCGGGTACCGTAACCGGCGATGCGTCGGTAGGCACCGACAGCTTCTCGGGCGTTAGTTCGGTGTCAGGGTCCTCATTCGCCGATACCATCACCGGCTCCAACAATCCCAATGGTACAGCGGAAGATTTTGCCGGTCGCGGCGGCAATGACTTCATCGACGGCAAAACTGGCTTCGACAGGGCGTTCTACAACAATGACGGTTCGGTTTCAGGTATTCAGGTCGATATGGCGTCAGGCGTGGTGGCCGGCGACGCTTCCATCGGAACGGATACCCTCCGATCTATTGAAGCGATCCGCGGGACCAATTTCGACGATACATATGTCGCAACCAACTTTGGCACCTCAGGTGCAAATGCCGGCGACTTCGGCACCCTCAACGAGTTCGAGGGAATGGACGGCAATGACGCCATTACCGGCAACGGCAACACGCGCATTGCATTCTACAATGCGCTGGATGGGGTGACTGTCGATCTAGCCGCCGGCAACTCCCATGGGACGGCCTCCGGTGACCTCGCCGGCACCGGGACAGATACCTTCACCGGCGTGAATGCCGTCCGTGGGTCATCCTTTGCTGACTTCATTTTTGGCGATGCCGGCAGCAACACGCTGGATGGGCAAGCAGGAAATGACGTGATCCAGGGCCGAGGAGGTGCCGACACGTTAATAGGAGGAGCGGGAAGCGACCAATTCGTCTTCACTGCGATTTCTGATTCGACGATTGCAAATCACGATACGATCAGCGATTTCGTTCATGGTGCAGACATCATCGACACCTCGGCGATCGCGGGGGTGACGAGTGCCCAAGGCTTGCTAAGCGGGAGCGCCCAAGTCGCCGCGCACAGTATCGGGTGGATTCAGAGCGGCGCAAATACGATTGTCTACGTCAACAACTCGACCACAGCGCAGAATCAAGGGTCGGCGGATATGGAAATTGTCTTGACCAATGTAACCGCGAATATACTGACCAGTCAGGATTTTCTCCTCCACATCTAACGGTCAACGCTCAGGGGAGAACATCAGGGCCGGGAATCGCCGACCTGCTGGATTTTTGCCAGACGACGCGAGGAGCTGACCTTCAGGAAGCTCTCTTCTTTCATCGATGCAGGCAGGGAGCGCCGCACGCTTTGCATATGGCCTCGCACATTTTCACGCGCGTCGGCTACTGGAACGAATCCATCGAGGCCAAGCCGTTCCGCCAAGGCTGCCAAGGACGGCAAGGACCCCAGCGAGCAGCTGCATGCCGACGATTATATGGTCTACGCCTTGCTCCAGCGCGCAGGACAGCCGAGCCCGCGACGTCATCGCGGACATGGTTGCGACGACGGGCTATGCGGCCGCCGGCCGCACTGAAGGCGGAGCCGAGCCGGTTTGCCTATGTCGATGCGATCACCTGTTTCGCCCGCGCTCTTGGCGCCGCGCGCTCCGGCAATGCAGACGCCGCAACGGCGGACATCGCCAAACTGGCGGAGCTACGGGACGAGCTGCAGCGGGACAAGGATGCCTATTGGGCGGAGATCGTCGACATTCAGCGGCAGGCCGCCACCGCCTGGCAGCTCAATGCCCAGGGAAAACAGGCCGACGCGTTGGAAGCGATGCGCGTTGCCGCCGATGCCGAAGACAAGACCGAAAAATCCATCGTGACGCCGGGACCGCTTGCCCCAGCACGCGAGCTTTACGGGACCATGCTGCTTGAGCGGGGCATGGCGACGGAGGCATTGGTCGCGTTCGAAAGTACCATGCGCAAGGAGCCGAATAGATTTGGCGCGACGATCGGCGCCGCTCACGCCGCCGAGAAGGCGGGTGACGCTGTGAAGGCCCGTCAATACTACGCGAAAGTCGTCGGCATGGCGCGCGATGGCGACTCCTCGCGGGAGGACCTCGCGGCCGCACGGAAGTTCATGGCTCAGAATTAGCAAGAGTGCCGCGGCAGGCTACCATGCGGCTGACAACCAAATTCGTTGCGATCAGCGCAGCCTCCGCGCTGCTGTGCGCAGCCGCTGCGATCTGGATATTGCGATCCGGCGAACCGGCGCGTGCAACGGCGGCATCCGGCGAGGTCCGTCCGGTGTGGACGGAAACCGACTGGCCTTTCGCCGCAGATCCCTGGGGCAAAGGAAAAGCGTTCCGCTGCAAGGCCGACGATTGCGGCGGCGAGGTCCAGCTCTGCGTTCGCGCCAAGCTCGGCTTCTGCAATTGCGCCACCGGCGTCGCTGACGATGGCGATCTCGAGCAAATGGGCGACCTGGCGCTGATTGGCAAGGCAACGCCGCTCGGTGCCGGCCGAGAGATCATCGTCGGTCCGATGCGCGGCCGCAGTCGGGCCTATCGTCTTGAAGGAAGTCGCAACGCCGCGCTCTCACTCGCCTTCAATCAACGCTGCGACATGGTGGCAGCGACGGCTTTGGTTGGACCGGGCGCGCCCGCGTCACTGGAGCCGGCGGTGCTGGCGTTCCTCAATGGCGACCGCATGTTGAAATGGGCCGAGATCGCGCTTGGCTTATAACTCAGAGCGATTCGGCTTCCGTCCTTCGCAGAGCCGACGACCTTCTCGATGCGCGCACCGAGCGCGCTGCGGTCAGCGGAGCCGACCATTCCGGCAGCGTCACTGCTGTACGCCACATCTTTGACCGGAAAATCCGCAGGTGCGTAGTTCTTGGTGGAAGCAGAGGCGCTCGTTTCGTCGTCCAGGGAGAATAGTGTCTTGGCCGCGCCACCAAGATCGTTTGCCGGCACCCAAGATGAGAATGTCATGGTCCCCTCCGAAGCGTCCGCTGACTGCCTCGCACGCTTGAACGAATGGAAGGACGAGAACGGAAAGAACCCTTGTCGCAACCGAAACAATAAAGCTCCGGAGCGATGGTGGCTCATCCTCTTCCAGGCGACGAGCGATCTTGTTGATCGGGTGTCGGCGAACCAGTTCTCCCCGACGGCTTCGGCGGGGGAATCGGCCTGCGTGAGGGCAAGACAACCATAACAAACAGAACGTTGATCAGGAGCCATATCCCAAGAATAAGAAGGACAGTACGCACGATAAACGACCATCGTTTGATTGAAATCTGCCGAACTTACCTCCTGCCTCATATCTAGGATGCAGCCGGCACCATACCGCGTCGCAAAAAGGGAGCCGCCGTAGCGCAGCCCCGGTAAAAACGGCCTCGACATCCACCCTACCAAGACGCCGAGGCCGTCAGGCCCTGAGCGCGTTGGCGGCGCTCGGAGCGGTCACAGCCTAGTCCGGCGCAAAACTCGGGTCTGTGCGGTTTCGAACATTCATGCACGTTGACGGCGCCGTGTTCCAACAGACACGGATGGCTGGGCCTTGCGGCCTGTGGCCAACCGCTGGCACCGGATCGATCGGCGGCGGCTAGGACGGGATGACCGGGCCGGTCCGCGAAACGCCGGTCCAGCTCCTCAGGCGGCACCGTCCGAATCTGCTGCCGAAGACCCTGACTTGGTCCAACCGGCGCGATGGCTACATATCGCACGGTGAATAGCGACTAATTGGCAATTAAGAAGAACCAATAGCGCGTTTCGGTAGTTGACTCATGCGCGATCCGAACAACGGGCTTATTGTTCGCGCCGAGCACTAGTCTAGAACCCCGGGCCGAAACAACATGAAGGACCTCAGGCGACGATTAGAGAAGCTCCGCTCTGACGCCAGAGAATTCGACCTGATGAGTCAGCGGGCAACGGACGTAGAAAAGCGCGAGCTGTTTAAGCGCTTGGCGGATGAACTTGCCATAGAAGCTCTTGAGCTTGAGCAGCTCGTGAAACAAAAAGGGCAATCGGATCCCAGCGACCAGCATGAGGTCGTGGAATTGATCCGTCCCGAGCGGAAGCGCGGCTGACACGGAAAAGAGGCCAAGCCGTCGGCTTGTCTTCCTTATCCGCCCCGCGCACATAACGATTTTTGAGCATAGCTCCGTCGAATCGGCGGTTGCTGCGCCGCCGGCGCTGGCGCCCGACTTCGTGCCCTCCATCAATATCCCCCGCGACCGGCTTCGGATGACTCGGCGCGATCACCATCTTCGGTGCTGTTCTCGCGTCTGAGCTGAGGCAGAGCGGAAAACGACAGCGCCAGGCCCAGAGCGGAAGAGGACTGCTGCTGCCGCGGTTGGCACAGCGAAAGAGTCCGCGCATCACGCGGCACGGGCTGCGCGCCGTAGCATCATCAGCGAAATCGCATGCGAGAGTAGGCCAGTCCACGAAGTCTAATGCTGTCTCTGTTCCAGCTCTTTGAGCAAGGCGTGGAGAAACGCGCTGGCATGGTCGTGATTTGCATTGTCGTCCGCCACGCCACGCGCGCAGGGACTGAGCACGCTGCCGACAATTTCCGGTCCAGGCGCCTCAATGCGCTCTGACCAATGATCGAGGAGATCATCGGAAGTGTCTCGGGCGGACGTAAGTAGCTTCAGCAGCCGAGGTGCACGATCGTGCTGCTTGCCAGGTCGGTCTGCGCATGCATAGAGCGCGAACAAGCTTCGGAAATCATCGCGGGATATTTTACGACTCTCATTTTGTCTGACAGCCAAATGTAGCGCGGGCGCAACACTTCGCTACCTCGCCTGGTCTTGCAGAATGGTCGCCATCCTGGCTTTGAGGCTCGTGGGTCCTCGGTCCCAAATCGGATCGCCATAAATCAACCTGAAGAAGCCGAAGGATGGACGAGACGCCACCGCAGCTCTGGTTCGGCGTCCGTATAATTACGGGCGGTGCTCGTCTTGCGTTGGGCTGTGGTTTGCGCAACAGCAACGCGCATCACACCGAATTCGGGACACGCGAAATGGTTCATTAGCTTTCCTGTGGCTAGCTGGGAGCGTGCCGATTACCGCCGATTGCGGCACATTGGAATGGGAATGCCGGCCCTGGCTGTTTTGCCCCATCCTGCAGCTGGGGCCGTTTTGAACTTTCGCAGCATCGTTCAAACCCGGTCCGCAACCATGCTTAGAGGCATTGCTATCGCGCTATTTGGAATGGGCATCTTCTCGTAGCTTGATCGCGCGCTGTTCTATGGCCGCCATACTGACGCCGCGCTCAGGCTGATGCGGGAGATCGGCCGAGGCTTTGGGCTGTAGAGCGGCCTGCACCTAAATCGATGAAATCTCGAGACTTCATCTTCTCAGGAGTAATCCGATTTCTCACGCCATCCGCTTGACCGAGCCGGTATGTCGCTATTTCAGTGGCGTAATCTGACTGCGCGCCGAAACGTGCGGCTGGCGCTTAAGAGCAAGAGGCTATCAAGCGTTTCACACGTCATTTGTGTCGGAATGATTGATCGAATGACATGCGAGCGGCCCGACGGTGTACTCGAACGCGGCCCGGTGAACGGTCGCGATCAAGACGATCGCCGGCATGCCGGGATGCGGGCGAATGTTCGGTGTGCCCGCCAATTCGCTTTGATCAATCCGGACGAAGGCGTGTAGTACGGCGCATTCGTCTTCGGATCAGGCGGGCGCCCACGCTAGTGATCAATTGCCGCCCGGCTGGCGGCGTGAGCACGCCAGTGCTGCTTTTTTCAAAGATGTTTGAATGCGGTGAAGTGAGTGCGCCGTTTTGTCAGCGATAGCGAACAAAGGACGCAGCGTTCAAACATGACGACCGCCGTGCATCGTCGAACGATGGCACTCGATCACAGGCTTCTTTAGGGTTGTTCGATCAGGGGAGAGTTGCACCGCCCATCGCAACGCCGCGGCCGACGCGACGGACTCGTCGCCTCATCGGTGATGGAGATGCTTCTATTTTCTGAGCGAAGCTTCCGCTTCCTCGTCACGCCGCAGCAAGCTATCGTGCAAGTGGTTCAGTCCCGAAACTCCAACGAGAGATAGGCCTTTGTCGCACACAGCGACATGGTCCAGGTCCAAATCCGGCTTTCGGAGCGCCTATCTTCGTCGTACGATGCATTCCCCCAAGTTCGGGGTGAACACGAGATGGCGCGAATTCCTTGGGGTGCAACGGTGCCCTGTTCGTCCCACTGGTTCTGACGCAATCCGCGGGGATTGAACAGCAAGTCGGCCAGCTCGATCGCACGTGCCGTCTCTTAGTCCGCAGCAGACTGCTGTGATCAATTGGACCTGAGTGCATCTGCCCGTATCCATCTAGCGATCTTAGATCCGGAGATCAAAAGTCAGTTTCGATAGACGAAGCATTTGCCTAGTCCAGGACGTGGATCGATGTCCAATCCTCGATCATTAGCTCCCGAGACAAATTCTAGCCGAGGTGTCAGCTACGTCGGTAGTCTGGTCGCAATCGGCGCCATCTATCTCGTCTTGGCCAAAGGTGGGCTTGCTCTCGCGTCCATTCATCCCAGTTCAACGCCAATTTGGCCGCCGACAGGTGTCGCGCTGGCGGCGGTGCTGTTGGGGGGATATCAGACCTGGCCAGCAATTTTTGCGGCAGCGTTGATCGCAAATGCGACGACGGCGGGCTCGGTTGCTACCGCAATCGCGATTGCGGCCGGTAACGCTCTTGAAGCGGTTGTAGGCGCTTATCTCATTAATCGATGGTCGAGCGGATGTAACACTTTTTCAACCCCCGATTCTGTCGCAAAGTTTGCTGTGATCTGCGTCGTCATCGCGACGCCGATCAGCGCCAGCATTGGACTGACCAGTCTGACAATCTTCGGGTACATCGAACAGAAGAGTTTCGCGGACGCGTGGATCACCTGGTGGCTGGGAGATGTGACAGGCGCACTGGTCATTACTCCCGTTATCGTGCTTTGGGCATCAAGCCGCTATCATGACTTCGAACGCCATGCGCTTCAGGAGACGGTCGGCGTCCTCACAACAGCGGCGGTTGTTGGACTCATTGCTTTCAGCCCTTTGATCGAGCAAACGCCCGGCCGAGATCCACTGGGTTTTCTGGCGATCTTGCCAATGTTGTGGGCGGCGCTGCGCCGCGGTCCACGCGATACCGCGACGGTCGCCCTGATGCTTGCGGGCATCACGATCTGGGGCACGCTCACGGGCGGCGGCCCGTTCACTACTACGGACCTTAACGCATCGTTCCTGCTGGTGTTGATGTTCTTGATCAGCATTACCGTTCCAAGCTTGTTGCTGAGCGCCGATGTCGAGGTGCGCAAGAAAGCGGAGGAGCGTCTGCGCCGCGCGCGCGTCGAACTCGAGCAGAAGGTCGCAGAGCGAACGCAAGAGCTGGAGCTCGCCAGTGCTGCAAAATCACGCTTTTTTGCCATGGCAAGCCATGATTTGCGGCAACCGTTACATGCATTAGGGCTGTTTGTTGCCCAGCTGCGCACGCCGCTCGAACCGGGGGAGAGGGCGAGGACGATCGAGCGGGTCGACGCAACGCGCAAGGAAATGGACGAAATGTTCAATTCGCTGCTGGACATTTCGAGAATCGATGCCGGGATGCTTAACCCTTACATTACCGAATTCCCGATCGGGCGCCTGTTGCAGAAAAGTGAGACGGCGTTTGATCAGGCGACGCGTGAAAAAGGCTTGCGCTTACGCGTCAGGCCAAGTGAGGCCTGGGTGCGGAGCGACGCCATGCTGCTCGAACGCATACTCCTGAATCTGGTGTCCAATGCTGTACGCTATACGTTGCAGGGCGGGATCTTGGTCGGATGCCGTCGGCGCGGTGAAATGCTGCGCATCGAAGTATACGATACCGGTCCCGGCATTCCCGAGGATCAAAAGCAGAATATCTTTGGCGAGTTTTTTCAAGTTCCTGCTCCGGAGCAGAACCGGTCCGGCGGCCTGGGGCTCGGCCTTGCCATTGTCGACAGGCTTCGCTTGCTTCTCAACCATCCAATTGAGCTCGCTTCGACTGTGGGTCGCGGTTCGCGATTCACGATCCTGGTTCCGAAGGTCGACGAATGCGTCAGAGCCGCAGCGCCCGCCGACTTACCACACCCCGGTGCTTTTGCAGTCGACGGCAAGGCAATTCTTGTTATTGCCGATACTCCCATCGTGCAGGAGGGAACGGGCGGATTGCTCAGCAAATGGGGATGTTCGGTTCTTGCCGCCGGATCCGACGAAGCCGCACTGGTTCGACTTGCTGAGCGCGAACAACGCCCCGACCTCATCATCTCGGACTATCATCTCGCACGCGGGAAGACCGGAATCAGGGCAATTGAACAAATCAATGCGGCGTTTGGCTCGTCAATTCCTGCCATTCTCATCAGCGGCGATACAGCAGCTGAACCACTGCGGGACGCCAAGGATAGAGGATACGTTTTGCTGCATAAGCCGGTTGACCCAATGCAGCTCCGCGCCGTCATGCACAAGCTGTTTAGGGATCACGATGGTGGGAGAGACGCTGGGGCAGTGTCATGATCCAGATTTCGGCGGCCACTCCCAGCCCATTTTTCCGACCTTTATGATGGCCTCGGTGCGCGTCGCTACGCCGAGCGTCTTGAGAACGACCGTGATGTGATTCTTCACCGTAGGCACTGCCATATTGAGTATCGTGGCAATGACCTTGTTGCTCTTCCCCTTCATCAGGAGCGCAAGCACTTCAATCTGCCGATCGGTCAACCCGAGCCCCTTGAGCGAGTCGGGCGCCACTGGCTTGTTTGCATGCCGTGGGCCCGCTGTCTTCTCCAGTATCTCCAACGGGATGTAAACTCCGCCGGAGAACACCAATTCAATAGCCTTGAGCATCACCTCGCGTTCCGTGGTTTTCGGAATGAAACCCAGCGCGCCGAATTTGAAGGCGCGCCTGACTGTGTCTTGATCATCGGAGGACGAAAGAATGACGACAGCAGTCCTCGCATAGCGATCGCGCAGTTCGCAAAGGACGGAGAAGCCGTCGCGATCAGGCAAATTGATATCAAGCAAAATGAGGCTGATGTCGGGATGCTCCTCGACGATGTGCATGGCCTCTCGGCCGCTCGAAGCTTCGAATATGACGGCTTCTCGCTTTAGTTGCTTGAGGACAGCGTGCAGCGCGGCCCGAATCAATGCGTGATCGTCAACAACAAGCACCTTCATAAAAAAGCTCTCCGTCTTCTGGCCGCCCGGAGATCAATAGAAAATCATACACCCACCTTCGAAATCGTCCATCTTCCATCTCGTCTCAAGCCGGCGGTTCGCCTTCAGGTAAGAAGGGAGCTGACTACGTGAAGCGCGCAGCTCGCGGGCCCCGCAGGACGGACGGTACCTTGGTCATAGGACCTAGGCACCTCTCTGTACCGACCTCCGGCCGATTTACAGGCTGCGGCGCTTGCACGATGATGACGATAGTCAGCCACCTCACCAGAGGGTTGTGCGCAGCCCGGCGATATCATCATTGTCGCAATTGCTGTCGTGGCCGGGTGGGTGTGAAGCAATTCCGGACTGCGGTGCTGTCAGAACCCCGCAGCGTGCTTTTTGTTACATTCAGTTCCTCTCGATCGTTCCTCTCGAAGCCTGCGCGTACCCTGGACGAGGCAAGCCAATGCAGGATCGGACCGCATCCCCGAAGCTATTTGCGGGCGCTCTGCCGGAGCTCAAAGTCAACAGCCGCGACCTTCGCATTGATGCCTGCCGCGGCATCGCGCTCTGGTGCATCTTTCTTGATCATGTCCCCAATAACATTGGAAGTTGGCTGACGCTACGGAACTACGGCTTCAGCGATGCCGCGGAAGTGTTCATGTTTGTCTCGGGAGTCACCTGCGCGCTGGCCTACGGCAAAGTGCGGAGTTGCGAGGGGTGGACCAGCGTGATCCGCCGGACCCTGCGGCGAAGTTGGGACATCTATGTCGCATTTCTGCTGCTGACGCTCGCCTGCGCCATCTTGGTTCACCTCGCAGGCGGGGACCGTCTTGCTGATGAGAGCAATACGCGGATTCTGTTGGACCAGCCGGGCTCGGCGCTCGCCCACGCAGCGATCCTGCAATACCGTCCGGTCAATACCGACGTATTGCCGATCTTCGTGCTTCTCCACCTCTTTTTCGCGCCGTTGCTGTGGTTGCTGCTCCGAATGCCGAACGTGACGCTTGGCGCCTCGCTGGCGCTTTATGCGCTGGTGCAAATGTTCGGCTGGTCCATGCCGGCGTGGCCGAGCGGCCATTGGGCTTTCAATCCACTGGCCTGGCAGTTATTGGCGGTTCTTGGTGCGTGGATGATAATCGAGGGCGAAAGAGTGCGCCCCTGGCTAACGTCTCGCACGGTGCTCGTGCCTGCCGCTCTCTATCTGATCTTCAGCCTCGTCATCGCATTGAGCTGGAGAGTCAAGCCGTTGGAAGCGTTGATCCCGCAGGGGCTGACCAAATTGGCTTACCCGCTAGACAAATCCAATCTCGATCCGTTGCGTCTATTGCATTTCTTGGCTCTAGCGGTTGTGGCGGTATGGTTCGTGCCACCCAATCGGCAAGCATTGACGAGTGCGGTGATGCGCGGCGCCATCCTCTGTGGCAAGCACTCGTTGCCAATCTTCTGCCTCGGCGTCCTGCTGACGCTCGCTAGCCTCCTGGCGCTGCTCGATATATCGGAAGGGCTTGCGATGCAGATCACGCTCAGCGTTGGCGGGATCCTCATGATGATCGTGGCAGCGACGCTGCTGAACTTGGTCAAGATCACGCCCAGACTGCAGCCGTCTGTTGCTCTGGCTGCGGGCGTGCACGTCCAGCCGGACGCCTGGGGCACCGTTGGCTGGCGCCCCTGGGAGGCGTTTCGCCGGGGACTGCGCGAGCTCGGATGGGCCGGCGGCCGGAATCCCGTCATCAATTGCTGGTTCGCGGATAAGCAATCCCACCGGGTGTACCAGGTGTTTGGCCTCGCAGACGGATTATTACGGCCGAAGGCGGATGTCATCGCGGCGTCGCAGAAGCCTGCAGCGACGGCGGCCAGGACTGCAACAGCGCCCATTCCATCGGCGGAATATGGCTTTTGACACATCGGCACGGAAAAGTTCCGGCAGAGCTCGAGCCGCTCTGAGAGATCACCAGGAGGTGAAGGACCGCGTTTCTTCGCAGCGTGAGGCGGAATGTTTCAGCAACGGGAATCGTACGGTTCAGTCGCCATCTTGCGTTCCGCCGTGTTGCTCATGCATCGAGCCACGTCCCCAAGGTCACAGCACGCACCCGCAGCGGGCAGATTGAGCATAGGCCAAGAGCCGAAAGTCAGCTTTAGCATGCACCGTGCAAAAGTGGTCGATGATTGGGGTCACCTTGTCACTGTAGCCGCGTTGCCAGTGTCCGAGCCCGTGCAGAGCGCTCTCCTGACAGGCAATCGAGTTGAGGTGAAGGATGCGCTCCATTGTGCGGAGCGCGCAATCGTGGAGAGTTGGCAGGTGCGGATCGTCGGCAAGAGCCAAGCACGGAAATGCATCCCACCACATATAACAGACACAGTTTAGCGTCCCGGCATCGGCTTCGCTCAGGTGGGACAAACTGGGGGTGCACCGCGATTCGAACAATTTGGCAAAGAGTTCTGCGATGGACTTGACGCAGCGGACACGATCTTTGATGGGCACATCAGTTGAACAAAGCCATCTGCTGTCGCCGCTTGCGCTGGTATTGACAAGGTAGGTTAAGCCTTGTGCGATTTGGCTGTCAGCAAATCCCTCTAGCGCGGTCTGCGGGTTTTCAAACAGCCGAGTGAGATAAGACACGGCTTCTGCTGGTGGCGGATCCCACCAATCATGCTCGGGATCGAAGTACCAAGGTGCTTGCTGAACGCGAACCTCGCGTCCAAATGCGTGCTCCAGCCAATCATGAAACGAGAGCGTTTGCAGGCGCATCACAAACGCCGCCTCCCCGGAGACATGAAACTCCCTAATGCTATGCCAGGTCCGGGATCACGCCAAGGCGCGAAATTTTTCAGGCAAATGCCTCCTTGCAATCAATAGATGGATGAGATCGGTTCTTCACCTTGCGCCGATCGGCCAATTCGCCCATTCAGGCAGCTCCTGATTGTCATCCCGCTCGCGCGGCGCAAGGGGAGGCGCGCCACTGAAGTCCGCCGGATATATTTCCGTGCTCATGGCCACGCGAGTCCCTATTCGCCAGCGAAAATTCCCTGCTCCGATGAGGCCGCGACGCTCGGGATTTCTGGCAATTTAAGGTACTTCTCGCCAACTCTCGTTGCCAAGGCGGGTCCTGCGGTGGGCGCTTTCCCTGTAAACTTCCCTGTTCGCAGGGAATTGGTGCGTTCGTGTTTGCCGCGGATGATGGCTGATACCACGCGCGGTTCAGGACCTCGGTCCCTGTCCCGAGCTGGACGATGCAAATCAAGTGAGTTGAGAAACAAGCGTGACCAGCTCCGTCTGGCGGTGCGCGCCTGTCTTCGAGAAGATCGACTTGAGGTGGTTGCGGGCGGTTTCGCGCGAGATGCGCAGGTGCTCGGAAGCGCTGGCGAGCGATGCGCCGGTTGCAAGCAGGGCGGCCAGGCGGGATTCCGCCGGGGTGAGATCGAAGGCCTGGCCGATCAGCGCCGGGTCCGGCGCCGGGCGTGGAATGAGGTTGGACAGGATCAGCATGGCGCGGGCTCCGAGGAAGACGGAGCGCGCCGCGCCGTCCACCGGCAGGATCCGCAAGACGACCGGTGGCTTTGTCGTCCGGCGGATAAGGATCGGAGAGGCGGGGATGGCGGAGGCGTCCGGCGTGGAGCGCACCGCGCTGATCAGCTGATCGAGCCTTGTCATCGCATGCTTGTCGCGAAGGATGAGGCGCCGCTCCCTGATGCGGATCTCGTTGTCGAATCCCGCTTCGGCTGCCGCGTTGGTGCGCACGACCATTCCTTCCCGATTGAGGATCAACGCGGGCTGTCGGACCCGGTCCAGAACATCGGTCATCGCGGTGAGTGCGGCCCTGCCGACGACAGTCGCGAGCGTGGCCGTCTCGGTCAGGCGCGGCGCCAATTGGGCAAGCAGTTGCTTGTCGGCGGCCTCGAATGCGCCTTCGCGGCCGGTTCGCTGGATCGTCAATGCCCACGCTGCGCTGTCAGCCCAAAAGCCAATGCCGGCAAACCACCGATATCCGGATGGAAACAGCAACTCGTTGTACATGGGATCGGCGCGAATCTGCTCCGGGGTCATCACATCGAGGTCGGTCACGACCTCGCCCGCCATCATGCGCGGAAAAGCCTTGGCGCGCGGGTCCCTCAGGTGCCAGTTATTCCTGAAGTAGAGCTCGGTGGCCTCAGCAATCGACGCCGTGCGCGGAACGTCCGGGGTCCGGATATCGCTTTGAAGGAGTAGGGCCGCCGACGCGCCCACCGCCTTGCAGATGTCATCCATGATGTCGCGCCATGCTTCCGGATTCACGGCGGCTTCGCCAAGTCGATTGAAGACCTTCGACAGCTCCGCATCGTCGATTTTGTCGACTTTCAAGCGCGGCCCCCTCCGCCTAACCCCACGCATTTCGTTGCGAGCCCGCATGCATCCCTGCTGCATGCCTGCAAGTCCCCGACATTTGAGGCCCTGGAATGCGTTTCCCTGACCGGCGATGCTTCGTGAGGAGGCGGCTCGAAGCAAGCCCCCTTGCCTGTTTTTCCTGAAAAATCGCACTTGACGAAAGTCTAGCGGATGGCTGCGGGAGGCGGCGGCGCCCGGACCGGAATGACCCATTCGGGTCATGCGTCCAGATGTGCCGGCGCTATTCCATGGAGGAGGAATATTTGCCGCACCAGGAATTGAGATGACATTGCTTTGCTTGAGTCAGTCTGATCTCGGCGACGGCTTTCGGCTCCCGATATCGATCTGCGGGGATATCTGGGCGCGTCAGAGTGACGCAGTTCGCGTTGGCAGGCGCGGCGCGAATTGCTCAGCCGCGCTATCAACGGTCGCAATCCATTTTCTCGGCAGCTTAAGCGATCTGGTCAAGGCCAGCCGGGGAGGCAAGGCGATCGCTTCATTCCATCCCGTATTGTGCTGCAATTCGGCAAAGCTTCGATATCCTGGTTTGCCGAAATCGGGCGCAATCGCAAACCTGGGACGCGCGCTTTCTCCGCTGCGCAGTTCGATTCACACCGCGCTTAAGGTTAGCAGCTGTGCTGTCTTGACGCAGTCACGCAACAATGGAAACAATTTGCAATTATCAGAAGTCCTTCGTCGCTCCGTGACAGGACTTCGCCGTTCGACGTCGGGCAACGACGCCTCGTCGAATCGATACCCGATACAACCATAACAAGACCATTTCATTTCCAACTCGCGCCGTTGGGCTGACGGCGAATTTTTGAGCATCAGAACGTTAAAGGGGGGGCTCGCCATGAGCGACCAGACGATTTTGCGCGCCAGTTTTGTCTCGGAGTCCGCGGCCTATCGCAACACCTTTGGTTGGTACAACAGCTCAACAGGGCTCGGCGGAGTTCTGTTTGCAAATGCGGATTCGCAAGGGGCTGGCGCCCTCACCCCCGGTGTCTCCTATGTCGACTTCGCGGTGAACACCGCCGATCTCGGCAAGATCCAGTTCTTCCTCATTCCGGACGGCGCGGCGCCGAGCCGCAACGATGCCGACGATCTCTCCGGCGCCATCAAGGTCATCAAGCTTCCGGACGGCACCTGGGCGGTCGCCGATGTCGATGCCAACGGCAACGTCATTTACGTTGCCGGCAAGCCCGACCTGCTCAGGGGCGCCGGCGCCAATGCGTTGTTCACCGAGACCTCCAAGAACGCGGGCGGCGTCGATTATGCCTCCTCGGTCACGGGCAGCCAGCAGACGGCAGCCAAGCTCGCCGGCGACACCGTCGACGGCGCAGCCGGCACCATCGCCTGGGAGGACACCGCCGCGACGCGCAGGTCCAACGGCACCTACACCGCGCCGGGCGACGCCGACTACAACGACGCCGTCTTCCAGGTTTCGCTCGTGCAGAAACCGGTCGCCAATGCCGATGTGGTCACGATCGGCGAGGATGCCGGCGCCACCGCGATCAACGTGCTCGCCAATGACACCAACCCCGCGAGCGGGACGCTGCGCGTCACCTCCGTCAACACGCAGGGAATTTTGGGGACGGTCAGCATCGCCGCCGACGGCCACAACATCGCCTATACGCCGGGCGTGGCGTTCCAGTCGCTGCGCGCCGGCCAGTCCGAGAGCGAGACCTTCACCTATACCGTAACCAACAGCGCCGGCCTGACATCAACGGCGACGGCGACCGTCACGATCCAGGGCGCCAACGATGCCGCAATCATCGGCACACCCTCGGCTGCCGATGTCACCGAGGATTCCCGCAATCCGACCCTGAAGCTCACCGGGACGATCGCGATCTCCGACGTCGATCAGGGCGAATCGGCGTTCAAGACGACCGTGGTATCCGCGGTGGGCAATTTCGGCACCCTGTCCCTGAAAGCCGACGGCAGCTACACCTATTCGATCGCCAACAGCGCCGTTCAATATCTCGGCGCCGGCGAGACCAGGGTCGAGACGTTCACGATCAGCGCGCTGGACGGCACGGCCAAGCAGGTCTCCTTCACGGTTCACGGCACCAACGACGCCGCCGTGATCGGCGCGCCTGCCTTCACCACCGTCACCGAAGACGCGAG
The DNA here is from genome assembly GCF_002936975.1 of Bradyrhizobium sp. AC87j1. Taxonomy (NCBI): domain Bacteria; kingdom Pseudomonadati; phylum Pseudomonadota; class Alphaproteobacteria; order Hyphomicrobiales; family Nitrobacteraceae; genus Bradyrhizobium; species Bradyrhizobium sp. AC87j1. Next base: position 78,283 of record NZ_PTFE01000018.1, on the reverse strand, counting down.
CACGCCGACGCTGTCGGTGTCAGGCACGATCTCGATCTCGGATGCCGACCAGAACCAGTCCACGTTCCAGGCCGGCGTGATCACGGGGCAGGGCAATCTGGGCGCGCTGACGCTGAATGCCAACGGCACCTACAGCTATTCGGTTGCCAACAGCGCCGTGCAATATCTCGGTGCGGGCGACACCAAGGTTGAAACCTTCACGATCAAGTCGTTCGACGGCACGGCCAAGCAGGTCTCTTTCGTCATCAAGGGCGTCAATGACGCCGCGGTGATTGGTACAGCCACGGTTCACGACGTCTACGACAATCCGTCCGCGCTCGTGCTCACCGCGTCCGGCAGCATCGGCATCACAGACGTTGATCAGGGCGAAGCGGCGTTCAAGCCGGCCGTTGGCTCCGCTGCCGGCAATCTCGGCTTCCTGCTGCTGTCGGGCGACGGCGGCTATGTCTACGTCGTGGCCGAAAGCGCTGCACATAATCTGGCGGCCGGCACCGTCAAGGTCGACACCTTCACCGTGACCGCTGTCGATGGCACCACCAAGCAGGTCAGCTTCACGGTTCATGGCCCGGCCGGCGGCAATCACGCGGCGACGATCGGCGATCCCACCATTGCCGATGTGACGGAAGACCTTGCGGCGAACAACGCCGGGAATCTGACCGCCGTGGGCAGCATCTCGGTCAGCGACCCGGATGCGGGCCAGTCGTCGTTCCAGGCCGGCGTGCTCACAGGGCCGGGCAATCTCGGCACGCTGAACCTCTCGGCCAACGGCAGCTACACCTACACCGTCGCCAACAACGCCGCGCAATATCTCGGAGCCGGCGAAACCAAGATCGATACGTTCAGGGTCACCTCTCAGGACAGCACCTCCAAGGACGTCACGTTCACGATCCACGGCGAGGACGACGGCGCGACCATCGGCAATGTTGGCGATCACGACGTCACCGAGGACGGCCAGCTGACAGCGTCCGGGCAGCTGTCCATCGTCGATGCCGACCAGAACCAGGCCGCGTTCCAGGCCGGCGAGATCACGGCACCAGGTAACTTCGGCACGGTGACGCTGCTGGCCGACGGCCACTACACCTATTCGGTCGATAACGGCGCTATTCAGCATCTCGGCGCCAACGACACCAGGACGGAGACTTTCACCGTCACGTCCGTCGACGGCACGACCAAGAACATCAGCTTCGATATCCATGGCGCGCAGGACGCGCCGAATCTAAGCGTTCAGGACTCATCGGGCGCCGCCGACGGAAACATCACGCTTCACATTGCCGCCGATAAGGTCGACCAGAGCAGCACCTTGTCGGTGAAGATCGAGGGGGTTCCGTCGAGCTTTACGGTCCAGAACGGCGCAGCGATCGGGGACGGCGTCTGGCTCGTGACGGGCGACTCCATTCAGAACGTCGTTCTGATCCCGAACCACGCCGTCGGCAGCGCTGATCCGTTCACCCTGCAAGTCACCGCCATCTCCGACGACGGCGTTCATCAGGCGGTGAGCTCGGCCCAGCTCTCGCTGACCGTGACGTCCGGTGCCAACGAGATCAACGCGCTGGATATCGACGGCTATATCGGCGGCGCCACCGTATTTGCTGACGCGAACAACAACGGAATACTTGACGCAGGCGAAGCGTACACGACGACGCGGGCTGACGGCAGCTTTACGTTGGCGGGCGGCTCCGGTCCACTCGTGAGTATCGGCGGTGTCGATATCTCGACGGGATTGCAGGTCGCGGGCGTGCTGAGGGCGCCGGAGGGCTCCACCGTCATCACTCCGCTGACGACATTGATCGTTGCGCTGGTCGATAGCACGGCAAACGACGAGCACCCGCTGACGGTGGACCAAGCCATCAACGCCATTGCGGCCGCGTTCAACGTCGATCTCGCCTCTGATCCCGCCAACCCCATTGACCTGCTGTCGTACGATCCGGTGCCCGCTGCGGTGAATGGCGATCCGACGGCAACGGCGGTGCTCGCGGCAGCCATCCAGGTCCAAAGCACCGTCGCCCAGGTGTCGGCCGTCGGCGTGGAGACGGGCGCGGTCATTACAGCCATTGCAACTGCCATTACGGCCTCCCTGAGCGGGCCCGGCGCGCCCGTCTTCGATCTGGCCTCTTCAGAAACGGTTCAGAGCGTCGTCACGTCCTCCGGCGTCGACGCGGCGGCGGCCGCGACGGTTATCGAGGTGGTTGCTGCCGCGAACGACAGCATTCAGGGGGCCACGAACGTCACGGAACTGGCGCAGGCCGGTCAGGTCGCTCAAGGCGCGGCCGCCGACCAGTTGGCTGCGACCGATTTTTCGGATCAACAATCGATTGATCAGCTCACAGACCGCTTTGTCGAAAATCTGGACACGGAGGTTTCGAATGCCGTGCTGACCCCGGTCGGGAATGCCCTGTTCGGCTCGCTCGGCGATGACCTGCTTTCGGGCGGAGCAGGCAACGATCTGATTGACGGCCAGGACGGCAACGATCGCATCAGCGCTGGTGACGGAAACGACATCCTCTTTGGCGGCGCCGGCAAGGACTATCTTGGCGGCGGCTCGGGTGACGACATCCTCGACGGTGGCCCGGGCTTCGACCGCGCCGTCTATACCGACGCAACCGGCGGCGTCACGATCAACCTCGCGGCCGGGACGGCGTCCGGCGCGGGCGTGGGAACAGACACCCTCGTCAACATCGAAGCTGCCATCGGCAGCGACTTTGCCGATACGTTCAACGCGGCGGGCTTCACCGGCGACGCCCATGTCCCGGGTAGCCCCGTCGGCTACAACGAGTTCGAAGGCAAAGGCGGTGACGACACCATCATCAGCAACACCAACAGCCAGGGTGCGGAGCTGACGCGCGTCTCCTATGTCAGCGCCACCGGGGCGGTGACGGTGGATCTCGCCGCCGGCTATGCGCAGGGTGATGCATCGGTCGGTCACGACACGCTCGTCGGGTCCGGCTTCAACGGCGTCTGGGGTTCTGCGTATAACGACACCATTTTGGGCAGCAACAATCCGATGTTCACCGCGGAGGTGTATTCGGGCTTTGCGGGCAACGACTACATCGACGGCCGCGGTGGCTATGACCGCGTCGACTACAATGTCGATCCGAACACCACGACTGGAATTACGGTCAATCTCGCCGCCGGATCTGTCACCGGCGATTCGACCATCGGAACGGATACGTTGCGCGGGATCGAGGCGATCCGCGGCACCAACTTCGCCGATACCTACAATGCCACCGGTTTCGGCTCGGGCAGCGTCAATGCCGGCTCGAACGGGACGTTCAACGAGTTCACCGGCAATGGCGGCGACGACATCGTCACCGGAAACGGCTTCACGCGGCTCGGTTTCAACAACGCGACGGCTGGCGTCCAGGTGGACTTCGTCACGGGCTTTGCCACCGGCGATTCATCCGTCGGAACCGACCAATTCAGCGGCGTCAACGCCGTTCAGGCATCGATGTTCGACGACACGCTGCTGGGCGGGGCGACCAACGACACATTCACCGGCCTTGCCGGCAACGATTATATCGACGGCCGCGGCGGCTTCGACGTCTCGTCCTACAACAACATCTTCTTCATCACGGGAAGCATCACCGTCGACATGGCAGCCGGCATCGTCACCGGCGATGCATCGAACGGCATCGATACACTTCGATCGATCGAGGGCATTCAGGGCACCAACTTCGACGACACCTACGATGCGACCGGTTACGGCGCGAGTGGGGCCAATATCGGCAACAACGGGACCTTCAACCAGTTCGAAGGGCTGAGTGGTGACGACGTCATCACCGGTAACGGCAACACGCGCCTGATTTTCGCCAACGCGACCGGCGGGGTGACCATCAATCTCGCGGGCGGCACCGCAACCGGTGACGGCTCGACCGGTCACGACACGTTCACCGGCGTCAACAGCGCCACGGGCAGCAGTCTTGATGACGTTTACGATGCAACGGGTTTCACCGGCGCCAACGCGAACTTCAACACATTCCAGGGCAATGCCGGAAACGACACCATCGCCGGCAATGGCAATACGCAGATCCAGTATGGCAACGCGACCGGCGGTGTGAGCATCAACCTCACCGCGGGCACGGCCGATGGCGACGGCTCGGTCGGCCACGACATCATCACCGGTGGCGTGTTCAACGTCCTGGGGTCCAACTTCAACGACACCATCGTCGGCGGCGCCAGCAACGATGGTCTCTCCGGCAGCAACGGCAACGACACCCTGGATGGTCGATCCGGTAACGACTTCCTCAGCGGTGGCGCCGGCGCAGACACTTTCGTCTATTCGAGCGGCGGCGGCCTCGACTTCGTCCAGGACTTCGTCCATGGCCAGGACAAGCTCGATCTGACCGGGATCTACGGCATCTTCAGCCTCTCCGACCTGCAAGCGCACGCGGTGCAGAGCGGCCCCAACACGGTCATCACCTTCAGCTCGGGTGACGGCCTCACGCTTCAGAACGTCAATCTGAGCAGCTTGACGGCGAGCGATTTCCTGTTCGGCACGCCGGCCGCGCCGATCGTCGGCGACGAGAACGCGAACGACCTCGTCGGCACCGCCAATGCCGAATCCATCAGCGGACTCGGCGGCAACGACCGCCTCCAGGGCCTCGGCGGCAGCGATCTCCTCGACGGCGGCTCCGGCTTCGACCGCGCCGTCTATACCGATGCGACCGGCGGCATCGTCGTCAACCTCGCGGCCGGCACCATCTCGGGACCCGGCGTCGGGACGGACACGCTGGTCAACATCGAAGGCGTGGTCGGCAGCAACTATGCCGACACGTTCGACGCGGCCGGGTTTACCGGCTCAACCGGTCTGCCCGGCGTAGCCGCCGGCCAGAGCGAGTTTGAGGGGCGCGGCGGCGATGATAGCGTCGTCGGCGATCTCAACGCCCTGGGGCAGGCGGTAACGCGACTGTCCTATCTGAGCGCGACCAGCGCGGTCACCGTCGATATCGGAGCAGGGACCGCCGATGGCGATGCCTCCGTCGGCCACGACACCTTCTCCAACGTCTCGACGATCTGGGGTTCGGCCTCCAACGACACGTTCTACGGCAGCGACAATGCGGCCTTCACCTACGAGACCTATGAGGGTCGCGGCGGCGACGACTATATCGACGGCCGCGGCGGCTACGACCAGGTCACCTACAATTCGGACACGACGACCACCTCAGGCATCTATGTTCACCTCGCCGCGGGCACCGTGAACGGCGATGCGACCGTCGGCACCGACACGATTCGCAACGTCGAGGCCGCGCGCGGCACCAATTTCGACGACACGTTCGACGCGACCGGATTCGGTCAGGCCGGGGCGACCAATGTCGGCTCCTCCGGCGCCTTCAACGACTTCGCCGGCGCCGGCGGCAACGACACCATCATCGGCAACGGCTCCACCCGCCTGAACTACCAGATCGCGGCCTCGAGTGTCAGCGTCGACCTCGAGACCAGCATCGTCGGGACCACGAATGCGGTCACGGTTGCCGGCAGCGCCACGGGCGCGACCGAGGGCACCGACACCTTCACCGGCGTCAATGCGGTGCAGGGCTCGACCTTCGCCGATACGCTGCTGGGCAGCAGCTTCAACAACAACTTCACGGGTCTTGGCGGCGACGATTACATCGACGGCCGCGCCGGCTTCGACGTTGCCATCTACAACAGCCTCAGCACGGTCACGGGTGGCGTCGCGATCGACATGGCGGCAGGCACGGCGACCGGCGACGGGTCGATTGGCACCGACACCCTGCGTTCGATCGAGGGCATTCAGGGCACGGGCTACGCCGACAGCTATGTGGCAACTGGCTATGGTCAGGCCGGTGCGCTCAATGTCGGCAACAATGGCGGCTTCAACCAGTTCGAGGGCCTCGGCGGTGATGATCAGATCACTGGCAACGGCAGCACACGACTGCTCTACACGAATGCCACGGGCGGCGTCACCGTCAGTCTGAACGCCGGCTCGGTCACGGGCGACGTGTCGGTCGGACATGATACCTTCACGGGTGTCAACAGTGTCTATGGCGGCAATTTCGCCGACACTTACGACGCGACGGGCTTCGTCGGATTCAATTCGTTCCAGGGTCTTGCCGGCAACGACCTCATCACCGGCAACGGCAGCACGCAGCTGCTGTTCGCCAATGCGACCGGCGGCGTCGTTGTCGACCTCGCCAGCGGCACCGTCAATGGGGATGCTTCGGTTGGGCATGACACCATCACCGGCGGCGTGAACGGCGTGTCGGGATCGGGCTTCAACGATACGCTGAAGGGCCGCAGCGGCGCCGACAATCTGCTCGGAAACGGTGGCGCCGACACCTTCGTGTATGTCAGCGGCGGCGGTGCCGATTTCATCGGCGACTTCTCGCATGCGCAAGCCGACAAGATCGACCTTTCGGGCGCAGGCATCTACAACCTCGCTGACGTGCAGGCGATCGCCTCGCAGCAGGGACCGAACACGTTCATCAATTTCGGCAATGGCGACAGCCTGACGCTGCAGAACGTGACTCTATCGAACCTGACTGCTGCGGATTTCATCTTCGCGCCAGGAGTTCATCTGATCGGCGATGCCAACCCGAATACGTTGGTCGGCACAGTCTATGCCGACAATTTGAGCGGCCTCGGCGGCAACGACGTCCTGCAAGGCCTCGGCGGCAACGACCAGCTCGACGGCGGCCAGGGCTTCGATCGCGCCGATTACGGCGATGCAACGGGAGGCATCACCGCCAATCTTGCGGCAGGCTCGGTGACCGGCCCGGGCGTCGGAACAGACGTGCTGGTGAATGTCGAGGGGATCCTCGGCAGCAATTCTGCCGACACGTTCAACGCGGCCGGGTTTACAGGCTCAACCGGTCTGCCCGGCGTGGCCACCGGCCAGAGCGAGTTTGAAGGGCGCGGCGGCGACGATAGTGTCATCGGCGATCTCAACGCCTTGGGGCAGGCAGTGACGCGACTGTCCTATCTGAGCGCGACCAGCGCGGTCACGGTCGACATCGGGGCAGGGACCGCCGATGGCGATGCCTCCGTCGGCCACGACACGTTCTCCAACGTCTCGACGATCTGGGGTTCGGCTTCCAACGACACGTTCTACGGCAGCGACAATGCGGCCTTTACCTACGAGACCTATGAAGGTCGCGGCGGTGACGACTATATCGACGGCCGTGGCGGCTACGATCAGGTCACCTACAATTCGGATACGACGACCACATCGGGCATTTATGTTCACCTCGCCGCGGGCACCGTGAACGGCGATGCGACGGTCGGCACCGACACGCTGCGCAGCGTCGAGGCCGCCCGCGGCACCAATTTCGACGACACGTTCGATGCGACCGGATTCGGTCAGGCCGGGGCGACCAATGTCGGCTCCTCCGGCACCTTCAACGACTTCGCCGGCGCCGGCGGTAACGACACCATCATCGGCAACGGCTCCACCCGCCTGAACTACCAGATCGCGGCCTCCGGCGTCAGCGTCGACCTCGAGACCAGCGTCGTCGGGACCACGAATGCGGTCACGGTCGCCGGCAGCGCCACGGGTGCGACCGAGGGCACCGACAGCTTCACCGGCGTCAATGCGGTGCAAGGCTCGACCTTCGCCGATACCCTGCTGGGCAGCAGCTTCAACAACAACTTCACCGGTCTTGGCGGCGACGACTACATCGACGGCCGCGCCGGCTTCGACGTTGCCATCTACAACAGCCTCAGCACGGTCACGGGTGGCGTCGCGATCGACATGGCGGCGGGCACGGCGACCGGCGACGGGTCGATTGGCACCGACACCCTGCGTTCGATCGAGGGCATTCAGGGCACGGGCTATGCCGACAGCTATGTGGCGACGGGCTATGGCCAGGCCGGTGCGCTCAATATCGGCAATAACGGCACCTTCAACCAGTTCGAGGGCCTCGGCGGTGATGACCAGGTCACCGGCAACGGCAACACCCGGGTCATCTATGCCAATGCGACCGCCGGCGTCACCATCAACCTCCAGGCCGGAACGGCCAGCGGCGACGCCTCGGTCGGCCACGACACGTTCTCCGGTGTCAACAGCGCCACCGGCAGCAATTTTGCCGACCTGTTCGACGCAACCGGGTTCGCCGGCTTCAACGCCGTCCAGGGCCAGGGCGGTAACGATACCATCACCGGCAACGGCAGCACGCAAATCCAGTTCGGGAATGCGACCTCCGGCGTGATCGTCAATCTCGCGAGCGGTACCGCGGACGGCGACGGTTCGGTGGGTCACGACACCATCATTGGAGGGGTGACCAACGTTGCGGGCTCGAACTTCAACGACACGATCACCGGTTCTGGCGGCAACGACCAACTGTTCGGCAACGGCGGCAACGATCTGCTCAGCGGCGGTGCTGGCAACGACGGCCTGAACGGCGGCATCGGTGCAGACACCTTTGTCTACGCTGCCGGCGGCGGTGCCGACACCATCGGCGACTTCCTGCAGGCCGACGCCGACAAGATCGACCTCACGGGGATCCCTGGCGTCTCGACCCTTGCAGACGTTCAGACGCTTGCCACCCAACAGGGACCGAACACGGTCATCAATTTCGGCAATGGCGACACCCTCACCCTGCTGAACGTGACGCTGTCGAACCTCACGGCTGCCGACTTCATCCTGGGGCAGGGCGTGAATCTCACCGGCGACGCCGGCGCAAATACACTGGTCGGCACCGCCTATACCGACAGCCTGAGCGGCCTCGGCGGCAACGATCGCCTCAAGGGCCTCGACGGCAACGATTTGCTCGATGGCGGCCTCGGCTTCGACCGCGCCGACTATGTCGCTGCAACGGGAGGTATTACCGCAAATCTCGCGGCAGGCTCCGTGACAGGTCCAGGGGTCGGCACTGACACGCTGGTGAACGTCGAGGGGATCGTGGGCAGCGACTACGCCGACACGTTCAACGCGACCGGCTTTGCGGGCGATACCGGTATTGCCGGGACCAATGTGGGCTTCAACGAGTTCGAAGGCCGCGGCGGGAACGACAGCATCACGGGAGCAACGAATAGCCTGGGTGCGCTCCTGACGCGCATCTCGTATGCCAATGCATCGGGCAGCGTGACCGTCGATTTGACGGCCCACTCGGCGACGGGAGATGCTTCGGTCGGTACCGATACCTTGGTGGGCTCGGGCTTTGCGGGTGTTGTCGGCTCCGGATTTGTCGACCAACTGCTCGGCAGTGCCAATGGCCCAGGAACAGTGGAAACGTTCGAAGGCCGCGCCGGCGATGACTTCATCGACGGCCGGGCGGGCTTTGACCGGGCGGACTACGCGCTCGATCCGGCCGCAGTGGGTGGGATCAACGTTCAGCTGGCCTCGGGAATTGTGGTAGGCGACGCCGCGACGGTCGGCACCGACACGCTGCGATCGGTCGAGTCCGTGCGCGGCTCGAACGCTGCCGACGTCTTCAACGCCGTTGGCTTCAGCGGGGGCAGCCAAAATGCCGGTTCCAACCTCACCTTCAACGAATTCATCGGCATGGGAGGTAATGACAGCATCACCGGTAACGGCAACACGCGCGTTGCATTCACCAACGCCACCGGCGCGGTGACGGTCGATCTGCTGGCAGGTACTGCAAGCGGTGACTTGTCCACGGGCAACGATACGTTCAGCGGCGTCAACGCCGTGATGGCCTCGATGTTCAACGACACCATCAGCGGCAGCGATATCACCACGGCCACGGAGACCTTCACCGGACTTGCCGGTGACGACTTCATCGACGGCCGCGGTGGCTTCGATGTCATCAGCTACAACAACATCTACTTCTCCACCGGCCCGGTCACCATCAACTTCACAGCGGGCACCGCGACCGGTGACGGTTCGATCGGCAATGATACGTTCCGCCGAATCGAGGGTGCCCAGGGCACCACGTTCAACGATGTCTTCACGGCCACGAATTTCGGCGCCGTTGGTTTCCAGAACGGCGCAACCAACAACGTCGGCAACAACGGCAACTTCAACCAATTCGAGGGCCTGGCTGGCAACGATGCGATCACCGGCAACGGCAACACCCGGATCATCTATTCCAGCGCGACCGATGCCGTGACGGTCAACCTGCAGGCTGGGACTGCGACCGGTGGCAGCTCGATCGGCACCGACAGCTATGTGGGCGTCAACAGTGCGACCGGCAGCAACCTGAACGACACCTACAATGCCGCGGGCTTCACCGGCGTGACCTCTGCCGGATCGTTCGGCACCTTCAACCTGTTCGAAGGCCTGCTCGGTAACGACACCATCACCGGCAACGGCAATACGCGGGTCTCGTATTCTCAGGCGAGCGGGGGCGGAGTTTCCGTCGATCTTTCGACGGGACTTGTGAGCGGTGCGGCCGGAGCAGACTTCATCACGGGAGGCGTCAACAGCGTCCAGGGTTCGAACCAGGTCGATACGTTGCTCGGCAGCTCGAATAACGAGTTCTTCTTCGGCGGCGGCAGTGGCGACACGATCAACGCAGGCGGCGGCAATGATGGCATTACCGGCCAGGGCGGCAACGATACGATCGACGGCGACGCCGGCTCCGATTTGGCGATCTTCTCGGGTACGCAATCGCAATACACCGTGACGACGGCGGGAACGATCCAGGTTCAAGACAATGTTGTGAACCGTGACGGCACCGACAGTCTGATCAATGTCGAAGCGCTGCAGTTCAGCGACGCCATCGTGCTGCTGTCGTCGGGAGTTTCGGGCAGTCCGATCGATCTCTCGGCGCAACAGTTCTCTAACACGGCACCCGTGATCGGAACGGCCGGAGACGACTATCTTCGCGTCGGAGCCAACATCTTCGGACACGGGATCAATCTGGGAGCCGGGACAGGGGATACTCTCCTGCTCAACGGCATCTTCGGTAACGGTTACACGCTCAACCTCTCGGGTGTCGAAAACCTGATCGGCAACGGCAACGACGAGTTCGTCAACCTTACGACGACAGCCAACGGACTGGTCGTCGACCTCGGGGGTGGCAATGATCAGCTCAATCTCGCGGGCGGCGCCAACACGCTCAGCCTGATCGGTGTCGAGGGAGTCGGCGGGTCCGATTTCGGCGTGACGCCCGGCGTCAACGACGTGCTCACCCTGTCGACGATTGTCACGGGCCTGAACATCAGCCTCGGCAACGGCGACAATACGATGAATCTTGCTGCCGGCGCGAACTCGTTCGTGAACATCTACGACGTCAACCACGTGCACGGAACCGCAAGCGACGACACCTTGACCGTCACCGGCGCGATCGCAGCCGTCAACGGCGTCGCGATCGACCTCGGCGGCGGCGAGGATACGATCGTCCTTAACGGAAACTTCGCTGCATTCGCCGTGGCCGGCGTCGAGCATATCAACGGCAATTCTGGCGACAATTCAGTCAGCTTGACGAACAATGTCGATGGCATCGTCATCGACATGGGCGGTGGAAACGATCTGGTGTCCCTCGCCAATGGCGTGAATTCGGTCAGCATCAATGGCGTCGAGAACCTCAACGGCAGTGATTTTACCGGCAATCTCAACCCGTCGGACGATATGGTCACGCTTCTGAACACCGTGTCCGGAGTGTCGGTCAATCTCGGCGAAGGGACGGCAAACGTCCTGAATCTCGCCGCAGGCAGCAATTCGTTCGACAATCTGTGGAACGTGAATCTGCTCAACGGGAGCTCGTCGGACGACATTCTGACGTTGCAGGGCAGCCCGGCGAACGTGATCGATCTCGGCGGCGGCAACGACACTCTGAACTTCAACGCGAATGTCTATGACATCACGGTGACCAATGTCGAAACCGTCAATGCCGCCGCGAATTTCGACAGGATCACGATCGGCAATGCGTCAGGTAACACGACGATCACTGCTGGCGCGGGTGCGGATGAGATCTTCGCCAGCGCGGGCCATGACAACTTCCGCTTTGTCAGCACCGCGGATTCCGCCGCCGGCGCTGCGGATACCATTCACAATTTCGACGCCGATAATGACAGCTTTACGTTCTCGGGCATTAGCGTCGCTGGCGGTCACATCGAGTACGTGGAGAATGCGGCGCTGCTCGGTGCTAACCAGGCTTCGGCCCACCTGCAGAATTCCGGGCCGGGTAACGACTATCTTCAGATCGATATCGACGGCGACGGAACGAGCGATATGGACGTGAGCCTGCAAAATGTCACGGGCACGCTGCACAACGGCAACTTCCTGTTGGCCTGAGAGGGAACCCGCTTCGGAGAGGCGCCCAAGCAAAACCGCCGCCACCGGCTATCCGGTGGATCGGCGGTCTGTAGTCGAAGGTCGCTGGGTCGAAGGTGGCTGGCCTCTCAGGGGGGCTCTTAGCTAAGCGCTCCTGCGCTCACCGGACGTACCAATAGCCCCACCAGCGCTGGGACACTGGACGCGCCTGCGCCTTCATGGCGGCGACTTCCTCGACGGAGCGAAGCTGCGGGCCGTAGATCGCGGGCGGATAGACGTCATCCCACAGCACGACCCCGGTTTGGGCGTAGGCCGCCCGCTGATGTGCCGGCGCAAGAGCGAGCTCGGCTGCCGGAGCTACGGATGCCGTCAAAGCGAGGCCGAGAGCGGACAGGGCAATGGATGGAATAAGAGCGCGGACGGTCATTGGATTGAATCCCTCGTAATATGAGACGCGAAATAATGCGACGGGTCCCGAATGGTTGCAAGGGCATGGATTGGCCGGTTGGCCCGAAATTTCCTGTTCGTGGGAAGGCGTGCCAGGTCCGTTCGACGGCAGCAGCCTTTGGACGGATCGGGATCGCGAGGTCAATCTCTCTATATAGAGTGACTCTCATAGAGCGATCTTGATCGCAGCGGTCGATGCACGGGAGGTTATGCCGCATGCACGTAAGAGGTCAGGCATGAACAATCTTTCGGCGCCCGAAGTCGGCAAGAACCATGATGTCGACACACTGCTCGCTCTTGATGAGTCCCGGACTATCTAGGGCGACTCCTATGACTTCTGCATTCCTCTCCGCTTTCATTTTCGGCGCTGGCCTCACCTTGGGATACGCGCTACGCGCTTGGCGCGTGCAACGAAGCCCTGCGAGCTCATCCCGCGGCGCCTCGCGCCGAATGACCGGACCGACTCCCACCTCGACGTTCGGCCACGCCCGACGAGCTTTTTAGGCAACGTCCGATTCGCTGGCGGGATCTCACTGGTACGAATGGGGCATGACGAGATGAGCGAACCCAAGAAGGATGCGCCGCGGCGTTACATCGTCGATGGCGCCGGACAACGCGTGCTTGTCGGGCTGACGATCTCGGAGACGGTCGAGTTCGAAGCGTTGGATAATCCAAGCTCCCGCCCCGGCGCCGATTTGCTTGTCGAGGCGCGCCGTGTCCGCCAGGACAGACATGGGGAGCGCTGGCTGGAGCTTTACGTCAAGCACGAGCGAGCCTGGAACGATTGGATGGCTGAAACACGTGCGCGGCTGGAAAAGCCCCGCTTGCTCAACTAGATCCGCTCGAGGTCGATGCCATAGTCCGATAGGCGAGCCGTCGCGAACCAAGGCTCCGCGTCATACCGCGAGCATGCGGCTGCCCTGGATGCTCATCAGGGTGAGGTTGCCGGTCGCATAGGCACCGGTGTCGATGTTGACGCGGTTCGCCATGAATTCGGCACTACGGACCGGCGTATGGCCATGTACGATATACTTGCCGAATTGCTCCTCGCTGCGCAGGAACTCTTCGCGAATCCAGAGCAGATCGCGCTCCGCCTGCTCGGCCAGCGGAACGCCCGGGCGAACGCCGGCGTGAACGAAGAAGAAGTCCCCGCAACTGAAGCTCAGCCGCAGATTGTCGAGGAATTCCAGATGCTCGGTGGGCATCGCCCGAATCAGATCGCGCATGATCGATGCCGGCTCGTCGCGCTTCAGGTCCGGCGGCGCGAGCCCGTAGGACATCAGCGTCTGGGTCCCGCCGACGGCAATCCAATCCTCGAACAGTGAAGGGTCTTCGAACACCCTCACCAGAAATGCCTCGTGATTCCCTTTGAGGAAGACCGCGTTGCCCCGGCGGCTCCGTTCGATCAGGACGTCGAGGGTGGAGCGCGTATCCGGGCCGCGATCGATGTAATCGCCCATGAAGACCTCGACCGCGTAGCGCGGTCGGCTGCAGGCGACGTCGGCGTCGATCACCCGCAACATCGGCTGGAGCAGATGCGCGCATCCATGAATGTCCGAGATGGCATAGATGCGGACTCCCTCCGGCAATTGCGGTTTGGGAATAGGCGGGCGTGGTCGGGCGAGAGATATCATGGCGCTCAATCGATCGGGTGGTCGAAAAAATTTCCCCAAGTCGCCGGCACCGGAGAGCTTCCATCTAACACGAACGAGGTGAATTCGGTGAGGGAGCGTCCTTGTTCTCCGGCTCGATCACGCCAAAAGAAGGGCGGCATTTTTTGCCGACCTTGTTCGCGATCGGCAGCGCGAATGGCGCGGCCCGCGGGAATTGCATCGCTGAAGGCGAGAGTGCAGCAAAGATGCATGCCTGGGCGCAATTTCGCATCGCACGCCCAGATAGAAAATCATCGAAATTCTCGCAAATGACTCATTGTGCTTCGTCGAAGGATTGCATCGCCCGAAAGATGAGCGAAGAGGTGCTCGCGCGATGGCCAAGCATCGCGATGGACGTGGAACTTGATTCAAAATAGGGCAACGCGTTCGCTCGTATGTCATCACTGTGACGACATTTTCAGCGCGTCGAATTTCGCTGCGCATTTCAACACGACGCATGATCCGTGCGCCGCAAAAGTTTTGCGTGCAACGCCACAATGTCGCTGCGATCACTCAACACTTTCCGTGCGGGGCAGTGACGAGTCTTCAGCATCACGATGAGCGTCAGGCACACTCTCGATAGGCAGAGGTTCGAATGGCTGTTGCAACTTATGGTTCTGAAAACGCTCACGCGCTGTCGTCGACGCGAGGTGGCGCTCTTCAGAGGCCATTTCAAATCGTCGTCATGGCGGCTGACTTTCTGCTGATCTTGTTGAGCTATGCCGCCGGGGCTTCGCTGTACGGCGCCGCCGTCGCTTCGCCCACCGACGGCGCTTCGGTGGGAGCGGGGTTGTTTGTCGGCGTGGTGTTCGTCGCAGTCGCCTATTTCCGGGACGTCTATGCCACGCACCGGCTGCTCAACATCGTCTGGCAGCTTCGAAAGGCGGTGTTAATCTGGCTGACGTCGCTGACGATCCTTGCTGTTGCGGCGTTCCTGCTGAAATCGACCGACAATCTGTCCCGCGGCACCGTCATCGTGTTCGCCGTGATCGGCGGACTTGGTTTGGTCAGCCTCCGCTTCGTCTGGCAGGCGGTGTTCGGCACGAGTTTTGCGCGAAGCCGGCTGGTCGATCGCAAGGTGATCCTGCTCAGCCTCAAGCCGCTCGACTTCACCTCCAGCCGCTTCAAGGACCTGCGGAGGAATGGCTTCGACGTCATGCGCCATTTCGTGCTCGGCGACGAGCGGGATGACGGTCATTGGGAGCGGCAGATTCGTGACGTGATCCGTCAGTCGCGCTCGGCCGACGTCGATGAATACCTGCTTGCGATCGACTGGGACGAATTGCCGATGCTCCGCAAGCTCGGGCCATATCTGCGCGCCGTCCCCCAACCGATACGCCTTTTACCGGACGATCCGGTCGCCGATCTGGTGGCTCGTCCCTTCCTGCCGGTCAGCGGAACCGTAGCGGTCGAAATCCAGCGGCCGCCTCTCACCATTCTCGAGCGGTTGCAAAAGCGCTGTCTCGACGTCGGCGTGGCCCTGTTCGCTCTCGTAATCTTGACGCCGCTGCTGCTCACCGTTGCCGTGCTGATCAAGCTGGATTCCCCGGGAGCCGTCATATTTCGCCAGTCGCGCCGCGGCTTCAATGGCAGGCCGTTCGAGATCTGGAAGTTCCGGAGCATGACCGTCTGCGAGAACGGCGAGACGATTGCCCAGGCGACCAAGAGGGATGCTCGGGTCACCAAGATCGGGCGCTTCCTTCGTATGACGAGCATCGACGAACTGCCGCAGCTCTGGAACGTGCTGCGCGGGGACATGTCGCTGGTTGGACCGCGTCCGCACGCGCTGGCCCATGACAATTACTATGACGAGATCATCAGCAAGTACGTCTACCGCCATCACATGAAGCCGGGCCTGACCGGCTGGGCCCAGGTGAACGGGTTCAGGGGGGAAACGCCGACGATCGATCTGATGGAGAAGCGGGTCGAATATGACGTCTGGTACGTCAGCAACTGGAGTATCTGGCTCGACCTGAAGATTATGGCCCGGACGGCGTCCGCAGTGATGTTCCAGGAAGCATACTAGTCGTTCAATTTCTTCACTGTCCGGAACCGGATCCTCGGGGGATCAGGTTCCGTCTCTCGACGACCTGCTGAAGAGCCGCATGATCGCGTCGCGCAAGGCAAGCAACGGCGGCACCAGCACGAAGAAAGCCCCCATCGCAACGGAAACGATGACATGGCGGATCGAGAAGGGTTCGTCCTGCTCGATTTCCCTTTGACTCGGGTCGATGGGCGCGGGTGAGAGCGTCGTCGCCATCGGCTGCCGACGCGGCTTGCGTGGGGGAACCACGATCAACACGAACAGGATGTTGAGCAGAACCCAAATAGTCAAAATCGTCAGGACGATCAGCATTCCGAGCCCGCCGGAAATGAACGACAAATATCAGCCGAGGTTAGCCTCAGGGAACCCAGAAAGAAAGATGCCCAAAGTTTCAGCATTTTGAAGCATCGAGGACCGGATTGTCTCGTCTTGCCGATGAATGGTTGCCAATTGGCGCACTGTCCTAGCCATCGCAGCCTTCGTCAATCCTTGCTTTTGGCTAGAGCAATAACTGCAAGTTGTGGATTCCGGACGAATACGGAGGCCTCAGCAGTCCGAGGTGAGCTCGGCGCAATCCTCCATTCGTGCGCGAAGGCGCACTCGCTCCTCTTCAGGCGATAGTTCCGAAGAACGCAAAAAATTGGCCCGCTGCCAAATGGCAGCGGGCCCGACGTCTCCACAATTCGGCTGGGCGCGGCCTGCCGCGCCTCCGCCTAAAGCGCGATGCGATTAGGATGAATCGTCATCGCGCTTTAGGTTGTTGTTTAAGCATGATCTTTTCGGAAAACCGCCGCGCACTTTTCCGGATCATGCTTTAGGCATGCTCGACGTAGTAGCTGTTGTGATGCTTGCCCTTGTACGCCTCGATGCGCTTGAGCATCTTCGGGTTGGCGCGGTTGAGCACGGCGCCGAGCAATTTCTTCTGCAGGACTTCCGACCCGGAGACCGACTCCTGAAGAGCGCTTCGTGTCGTCTGCCCCCACTCGATTACATAGACCATGGCATCGATCAGGAAGCTGACGGCCTTTGAATCCGCCACCGGCATCACCGGGGCAAGATCGATCACGATATACTCGTAGTGCTCTTTCAGCACCTTGAGCAGATCGGCCATCGCCTTCGATCCAATGACGTCTGCCGAATTGACCATGCGGGAGGCCACGACGGACGGCAGGAAATCCAGGCCCGTTTCCTTGCTTCGCTGCACATGGTAGCCGAGGCTGGCCGGATCGCTGAGCGCCTCTACCAGTCCGCTCTTGGCGTTCGGCGCGAGCTCTCGCGTGAGCGAGCGCGTGTGCAGATCGCCGTCGATCAGGACCGTGCGATGCCCGGTGAGGGCGATCAACTGGGCGAAGTTGGCCGCCACCGTCGTCTTTCCTTCCTTGGGAAGAGACGAGACGATGCCAATCACCTTGATCTCGCGGGTCAGGCGCGCAACGTCGATCGATACCTTGATGTTGCGCAACGTCTCGGCAAATCGCGAGAATGGATGATCGACGACGTAGCGGGACAGATCGGGTGGACCGGTCTTCGCGGACGTCGATAGCAACGCGCCGGTCTTCGTCGGCGGACGAATGTCCGGCAGGACTCCGAGGCACTTCACGCCGAGCTCGTCCTCGACCTCGCCAGGGGTCCGCAACACGTCGCTGAGCAGTTCACGGGCAAAGGCGGCGCCGAAGCCGAGGCACAGGCCGCCAACCAGGCCCCCCACCAGGGCCAGGACCGTGCGCGGCGAGCTCTTGCGATCCGGCTTGGTGGCGGTGCTGATCAGGCGCGCCTCGCTGAGCGGAAAGCTCTGGTTCTGCGTCGCGCTCTGCAGCTTCTCGAGGAAGTTGTTGTAGAGGTTGCGGTAGGTGTCGGCAGCGCTTTCGAGATCGCGCAACTTGACTGCAGCCTGGCCGGTATCGCCGGCTTGGGCGACGAGTTCCTTTACGTTCTTCTCGAGCGAGGCTTCTCGGCTCTTTGCGATCTCATAGTCGCTGCGATAGGCGTCGCCGATCCGATGCAGCTCGTCGGCGATGTTCTTGCGCAGTTCCTCCATCTTGTTGGCCAGATTGACCGCAGCAAGATGTTGCTTGCCATAGCGCCTCGACCAGTCGGCATACTGGGCCTGGAGGTCCAGATATTGCGCGCGCAGGCGGGTGATGACCGAGTTGTTGAGAGCATCGGTCACCGTCGATTGTGCGACGTCCTGGTCCGAAATCGCGGTGATCCGGTCGAGCCGGGCCTTGGCTTCGGCCGTCGACGCCCGCGCTTGAACCAGCTGGGTGTTGAGGTCCGACAATTGCTGTTCGGACATCAGGCCGCGGCTGGTTCCGACGATGTTGTTTTCGGCCTTGAAGGTCTGCACGGCGCGGTCGCTGGCCGTTGCCTGCTCGCTCAGCTCGATGCTGCGCTGCTGAAGCCATTCGGTCGCTCGCTTGGTGGACTGATATTTGGCTTCCAGGGCGCCGACAAGGTAGGCGCTGGCGACGGCGTTGACGATCTTGGCGGCCTTGTCAGGGCTTCGCGAGCGATAGTTCAGCGACAAGACATAGGTCGTCAGGACGCGTTCCGTCCTCAGATTCTTCTGAACCTGCTCGACCACGGCGTGCTCGAGCCGCTCCTGCGAGGCCGGCTCTCCGGAGCCGAACAGCGCCATGAACTTGCCGAGGACGATGGAGAGCACGCCGGGATTGGAGCCGTTGAACTCCGGATCGTCCGTCAGCTTCAGGCGACGGACCACCGAGAGGATCAGGTCGTCCGAGTTGATGACCTCAACCTGGCTGTCGACGTATCCGGTATCGATGAGGGCGCTGTTGGCGTTGCTGTCCTTGTCCAGCACCTGCGCCTGACGGGTATCCATCATGATGCGGGCATTCGCCGTGTACATGGGTTGCGCCATGATCAGATAGACGAACACCAGCGCCAGCGAAGCGCCGGTGCACACCGCGATGATCGGCCATTGCCGGCGCAGGACATCGGCCACGCGTTCGAAGCTGAGGACGGCTCCGCCGAATTCGATGCCGAATCTGTGGCCCGACTGGAAATGTTCTCTAGGCTGATACATTTGTTAATTCGCTGCCTTTTGACGATCGCTGATCAATTCGGAAGGGGGACGGGCTTGAACGGGTTGGCCAGCTTGGTCTTCCACTCGCCGTCGAGCAGCGCCCCGCCTCGGGGCGGTTGCGCACGGCCCTTGTCTTGCGATTGGGCCTGGGCGCCGGAGGCGTCCTCTCCGGCGGCGGAATAACCTGCTTGCACGTTGAGATCGCCGATCCGCTGCGTGAAATCCCTGATCTTGCGCGCAGCGTCTGGCTTCGTCGACGTGCACCGCCCTTCGGCGATCCTCAACGCGGCGCCAATGGCTGAACGGTCGGTTGAAGTCGACGCCGAGATGAGGGTCTGCACGGACGGCAACACCGACGGGTTCGTGGCGATAAAGGTGGCGAGCCGATATCTCAGCTTCTCCTTGTCATTGCGCAGCTGCTCCAGAAGCGAGGAGGGCGATTTTACGAACGTGTCGAGTTGGAGCTGCGAGGCACGATCCGTAAATTCGACGCATTGGGCGCGGCAAGCATCGATGCTCGACACCATCAAGGCAGAACATGCCAAGACGATCGGTAGCCATCGCGATCTCGCAAGACGACGTGTTAGTCCGCAACCCATCCGAGTCCCTTGCTCCCTGTTGCAATAGGAGAACACGCGAAACTTGACATGCAACTGTGTCAATTTTTGTGCGGCGCAAAAGCTGCGTGCGTGTGCTCGGCGAGACAACGCGTGCATTGTCTGTTTCCCGGTCGGTTGCAAAATGAAGATATGCAATGCCTGCGAGATCGGCACGCTGGCGCCTAGGAATGTTGCAAACTGAAAACATAAGAGGCGTTGAACGTCGAAGTGTCGCGAGCATGCGTCGCAAAACCGACACAAGTCGTCACGCGACTCATTGTTCCCCGCTTGCAAAAAATTATCAGCGCAATATGTGGGTCACCGTGCATGGGGATAGAGCAATGACTTTGCGGTCGCCTTGATCGCAACAGCGCCGAATTTAGCGCACACTTTGCACGCAAATACTCGCAATCATCACGTCCGAATTGATTTGCGCGCCGACGCACTTCGATCTCAAGCAAAAAGTGGCGTGAACTTGGCGCTCGCATGTCCGAATGATCTGCGAGCTTTGAAATTATCGTCGACCCTCATGCGTCGAATGCGAGTCCGCGATCGCAGAGATTGAACGCGCGCAAGACCTGATACACACTGCTGCGGTGCAATAGCTACGGAATGTTGATGTGACGGAGATGGTTCATCGTGAGAAGGCGCATGTCCTGCCGCTCGATAGCATTCGGGGGATCGCCGCGACGTCGGTGGTGATTCACCATCTCCTCTTGATGCCGACATTCCTCGCGGCGTTCCCGCACAATGCGTGGATCAATTGCTCGTTCTTCAGAAGCTCCTGGCTGCTGGTCGACTTGTTCTTTGTCCTCAGCGGGATCGTCATGTCGCTCAGTTACGTCGAGAGCGACTTCGGGCGCTTCTCGCTGCGCGAGTTCATGGTGCGGCGCCTGGCGCGGGTCTATCCGC
The DNA here is from genome assembly GCF_002936975.1 of Bradyrhizobium sp. AC87j1. NCBI lineage: Bacteria > Pseudomonadati > Pseudomonadota > Alphaproteobacteria > Hyphomicrobiales > Nitrobacteraceae > Bradyrhizobium > Bradyrhizobium sp. AC87j1. The sequence continues at coordinate 57,450 of NZ_PTFE01000018.1, read as the reverse complement.
TGCACATCGTCATGCTGATGGCAAATCTTCTGTTTCGCCTCCTGCGGATCGGTCTGGTCATGGCCGGTGTCGTGGTGGCCGCGCCGGCGGCGTTCGAAGTGAATAATGCCTATTCCTTCGGTCTCAACGTCCTGCTGCTGCATTCGATGGGGTTCATCGATTATCTCAGCTGGAATGCGCCGAGTTGGAGCATCAGCGTCGAGTTCTACACATATCTGGTATTTGGCCTGATCGTGCTGCTGGCCCAGCGCTTGCGTTCCCTGCTCTGGTTCTACGTCCTCTGCGGGGCGCTTGCGATCGGCAGTCTGGTCTTCATCATCTTCGTGCTGGACAAGAGGAGCCTCGGGCTTCAGACCGACTTCGGCATCCTGCGCTGTTTCGTGAGCTTCTTTCTGGGCGTGCTGACGGTGAGAATCGTCGATCGCCTGCCGGCCAAGCCGGGCCCTGCCGTGCAGGGCGTACTGCAGTTCGCCGCCATGGTCGCGAGCATCGCTCTGGTGTCCCTGGCGGAGACCAATCCCGCGGCAACGTTCCTCGCGCCGGTGACGTTCGCGATCTTCCTCGGCAGTTTGATGGCCTTTCCAGATGCGCTGCTGGTGCCGCGGATGCTGGTGGCCGGGCCGCTGGTCTGGCTCGGGAAACGTTCCTACTCCATCTACATGGTGCACGCGCTCGTGGTGCTACTCGCTGAATATTTCGTGCGGGCAGTGGGGGCGGGGCGGATCGCCGCCCTGGATTCGGTCTGGGCAGGCCTGCCGGCCACGCTGAATCTCGTCGTCTCGCTGGCTGCCGTGCTAGCGGTCTCGCACTTCACTTATCTCTACATCGAAATTCCCGGCGGCAAGTTCATGCGAAATGCGCTCGGAAGCCGTCGGGATTTTGCGCGAACCCCCGCGCCATCGGCGCGGCTGACGAACTGAGTCGGTCATGAGCATCCTCGCACTGCAACGGCCGCGGCTGATCCTGATCAGCCTCAGCATCGAGGCGATCGCGCTCGGCGTCTATCTGGTCCGCGACGCCTTTGGTGGCGTGATCCGCTATTACACCAGCATCTATCACATGGATGCGCTCTGGTATCTGCCCGATGCGGTCGCGCTTGCGTGTCTGATCCAGTTCATCGTGCATTGCATCCTGCGCAATCGCAGCACCATGGCCCTGTTGGTGTTGGTCCAGATCATGCTGTCGCTCGTGCTTGGCTATTTCATGATGGGAACGGCAAACGCGGCGATCTCGTCCTTCAAGATGATGCTGCCGGTGTTCGTCGGCTTCTGCTTCTGTGATTCGAGTCTCGGCTCGTACAAGAAGCTGCTATCGGTCATCGCCGTGACCTTCTACCTCTCGGTCATCGGGGTGTTGCTGACGAAGTTCTACCTCATGCCCTGGGTCGGGTATAAATATGAGTCCTTTGGCGCAGTTCGAGAGGCGGGCCGGCTGTGGTGGGCCTATGGCGGCGACGACCAGCGGCTCATGGGTTTTGCGGCCGACAACACCATGGCCGCCTTCTTCATTCTCGTGTCGTTTGCGATCACCTCGATTCGCAAGAGCACGACGTGGTGCCTTCTGTTCGGCTCGCTCGCGGTCTATGTCATCAAGCTGACCACGAGCAAGACGACGATGATCGTCCTCGTGCTCTATCTGCTCCTGCTCGTGTTCGTGCGTATGCTGCCGGAGAAGTCGCGCTTTCCCGCAATCAGGGGCATCGCGCAATGGTCCTTTGCCGCGATCTTCGTTCCGTTCTTCATGATCGTGATCGCTTCCGGAACCGCCGCCGTCCCGCACTCGACCCTGTTCAGCATCGTCGATCGCATCAACAATAGCTGGCAGTTGCCGTTCGTCTACATGAACCAGCTCATGCCGATCGGTCTGGTGACGGGCTGCGGCGCGGGTTGCTTCAACTATCCGCAGAAGCTGTTCTCGCCGCTCGCGCACTTCTGGGTGCCCGTCGACAATTTCTACATCGGGACCTACCTGATGTTCGGTCTGCCGTTCGTCGCGTTCATGGTGATGGTGTTCAGGGCGACATTCGGAGCGACGGACGTGTACAAGCTGACGCTGATCTTCGTCGTCAACCTGTTCACGATCACGGTGTTGAATTACGGCCCGGCGTCCGGCCTCCTGATCATCGCATTGAGCTTCAGCGACGTGTTTTCGCGCCGCGCGGCCTCCGCACGGGCGGGCGACGCCGTGCCGATTGTCATGCGGCCGCCGATGCCGTCATTGGAAGGCTTCCGCCAGGACATACCGGCGGCGAGCGGAAGCAGGTGAGAACGAATAATGCATAAACGGCTCGCATTCATCGACACGCTGCGCGGCATTGCCGTGTTGTCGGTCCTGGTCCAGCATGTGTTCGAGGTGATCGTCGAGAAGCACCCGACGGGTGCCTATTACTGGCCCATCCACGATTTGTTCGGCTACTACATGAACTTTGGCCGGTTCGGCGTGGTGTTGTTCTTCTTCGTCAGCGGCTTCGTCATTCCGTTCAGCTTCCCGGACAGCGCCACGCCCGTGCGGGATTTTTCGATCAGCCGCTTCTTCCGGCTCTACCCGGCCTACTGGACCTCGCTCGTGGTCGGGCTCGTGACGATGCAGCTGATGGATTCGAAGATCTATCCGCTCGGTCAGATCGCCGCGAACGTGACGATGTTGCAGACCTTCGTGAACGTCCCGAACCTCTGGGTGTTCTATTGGACGCTGGCGATCGAGCTGCTGTTCTATGTCGGATGTACTATTCTCTTTGCGATGGGGCTGCTGAACCGACGCTTCACGGCGGTGACGATCGTCGTTGCGGCCGCGCTGGTCGGAACCACCGCTGCGCTCCTGGTGGAGAACAGGGCGGTTTCCTCGGTGATGGAGGTCGGGCTGAATCTGTCGGCGATGTTCCTGGGCAAGATCATCCGCGACACCGTCGTCGGCGGAAAGCTGCGATGGTCTCACGTGGCGGTCTGCACGCTCCTTTATGCGATCTTCGCCATCACCCTGGCCGACCGGCGGTTCGGAGGCGTATATCACGAGAACTTCTTCTACAGCTATTCGATCGCATCGGCCTATGTCTGCGCGGCGCTCGTCTTCATCGGCTTTGCCGTGTTCGGTGAGCGAATGGCGTGGCGGCCGATGGCATTCGTCGGCGTTATCAGCTATTCGGTCTACCTGATGTCGCCGTTCGTGCTCGTCTTCATCCATCGCCTTTTCTGGTTCGGCGATGGGCCGCTCGGATGGTCGATCTTCATGACCCTAATCCTGGCGTTGTCGATCCTCGTCAGCTGGATGACGTTTACATTCGTCGAGAAGCCCAGCATCGCCTTCGGACAAAGGTTCCGATCAGCACGGCGAAAGAAGGTCGTTCTCGAGCCCGCCCTCAGTACTCAGGGTGCTGCAGAGTGAGTAACGCGCTGCACCAGCCGGGCGCCGCCTACGACGGATCGTTCGTTCCCTCGGTCCAGGGGCTTCGGGGGATTGCCGCACTGAGCGTGCTGATGGATCATTTCTACGACATGCCGAAGGGAGGCATGTACGACATCCCGGATCCCGGCTTCCTGCCGCCGCTCTGGCTCTGGCTGCAATCGGTGATCAATGTCGGCGGGCATGGCGTCGAGCTGTTCTTCATGATCAGCGGCTTCCTGATCCCGGCGAGCCTGGTGCGGCACGGCTCGCTGCCACGGTTCTTCTTCGACCGCGTCCTGCGCATCATGCCGGTGTTCGTCGTCCTGCATCTTGCTCTGTTCGCGATAGGTCCGATCGTCGGCTACAAGTTCTTCCGTGGGATCGATCTGACGAGCTATCTCGGGATTTTCGCGGCCAATCTGTTCTTCGTGCAGGACGCGCTTGGCTTGCCCATTGCCCAGCAGAATGCCTGGACACTGACCTATGAGTGGGCATTCTACATCTGGTTTGCGCTGACATTCTCCATGTGGCGCGGCGGGGGCAAGCTGCTGGCGGCGCCCCTGATCCTGCTGGGTCTGGCCTGCCTGATGCACTGGCCGATCACGGCGTTCTTCTGCATCGGCATGCTGTTCAGCGCCACCGGGTTTCGCATCTCCATTCCCGGACGGGTCGGCCTGCTCGCGGGCCTCGCCTGCGGAGCCGCCCTGTATGCGAGCCTCGTGCTGTTTCACCCGTTCGTGGGACTCCTTCCCGGATTCCTGCTGTTCGGCATGGTGCTTGCCCCGGAGTCCGGCCTTGGCAGGGCTCTGAGCGCCCCGGCCCTGCAATATGTCGGCAAGATCAGCTACAGCCTCTATCTCGTGCATCCCTTCGTGCTCTTCCCGTTGCAGGTGATCGGCCTGAAGCTGGTCGCCGCCGGCGTCGATCGCTGGCTGCTGTGGGCTGCCTTCATCGTGCTCGGGCTGGTGATGTCATTGGTCGCAAGCGCGATCAGTTATGAGCTGATCGAGGTCAGGCTGAGGCGCCTGCTGGACGGCGCGATCCGCGGCATGTTCTTTCGACCGTTGAAGGTCGGGCAATCGGTTTGAGCGACCGCGTGCCCGTCGCGGTCAGCTTACGGTACGGCCGGCGAGCTTGCGATAGGATCCCAGCAGCTGTTCGGCGATGCGGTCCCAGTTCAGGAGGCCGGCCGCGGTCTGCCGTGCGCCATCCGTCAATGTCGCGGCGAGCGGCTTGGAAGTCAGCACGCGTTCGAGTGCATCGGCCAATGCAGGGGCATCCCCTGGAGGAACCAGCAGCCCGTTAACGCCGTCGGTGACGACGTCGGGTATGCCGCCGGTGGCGCTGGCAACGACGGGACGAGAATTGCCGTAAGCGGAGGCAAGCACGCCGCTCTGTGTTGCATCCTTGTACGGCAAGGCGACCACGGTGGCGGATTGAAACAACTGTCCGGTGTCCGCAGGCGAAATGTAGGCGTTGATGGTCTTGACCGTCGGCATCGCTTCCATCCGCGCGCCGAGCCGTGTCATCTCGGGGCCGCGCCCGGCGACGATCGCCTCATGCGCCACACCGCGCTTGGCCAACATGTCGATCGCGTCGATGAAGACGTCGAGGCCTTTGTAGGCCCACATCCGCCCAAAAAACAGGATGCGTGCGGCTTCAGGCGCAGCGACCGCACCTCGGGCCGGCGGAACCATGAGCACGCCGTGCATGCTTGAGACCGTTCCGCCCTTGAAGTCGGGCGAGGCGCGACGAAAATCCGCAATACAGCTCTCGCCATGCGTCGTGACGATCGACGCGGCGGCACGCATGCGTCCGCGCCAGCCGTCCTCGCGTGGCGAGGTGCCGGAGCCGCCTTCCGAATGCGGGATAGCATCGTGAACTGTCAGCACCAGGGGAATGCCGAGTGGACGAAGGAACTGGATCAGCTTGGACGTGTAGATCTCCGGAACTTCGTGACAATGAACGACGTCTGGACGAAACGAAATTATGTCGAGGAAAGAGGCGGGGATGCCGATCACGCCGCCGCGGCGCAGGCTCAAATCGCGAACCCGGGTCTCGAAGGGAGCCGCCACGGCGATATCGGCCAGTTCCCATTGCTGATTGGCGTCCTTGCGGTTGAGCACGAGCCTAACGTCGCAATGATGAGCCAATCCCGAAGCGAGTCGATAGGAATATTCCGCAAAATGCGGGGCGTAAATCGCCACGCGCAAGCGTTTGGAGCTACGGAGAGAACGCGGGGCCGGCGAATTCATCAAGGCATCCATTTTGCATCACATCGCAGAGAGCGATTGGAGTGTAATCCACGATTTGAACTCACTTCCACTCTAAATCGGAATCGTGATGGCGCTCATCTGATTGCCATCACTCCGTCGTATTGTAGCGAGCAATCAGTCGCCGTTGTGAGCGGCGACAAGCGGTGGCGTGTCATCATCATTGTCGCGTCGTCTGGATCGGAATTGGGTCGAATTGTTGATGAACGTCACTCGAGGCAGGCAACATCAGGTCGTGGTGGCGCTGTTTTGGTCGCTCGCGCAGAATTGGGGCGGCCGCGCATTGTCGTTCGTGCTGTTCCTGGTGCTGGCACGGCTGCTCGATCCCGCGGATTTCGGTCTCGCGGCGCTGGTCGCCTTTATCCTGCTGCTTTTGAGCTCCATCGCGGAATTCGGCTTCGGTGATGCATTGATCCAGCGGCGGACGCTCGAGCCCGCCGATGTGACGCTGCCGTTCTTCTGTTCGTTTGCAGCCTCAGTGCTCCTGGCCGTTCTGATCGCATTGCTCGCGACGCATATCGAGCATTGGTTCGACGTGAAGGGGCTCGCGCCGCTGCTGACGGCCGCCAGTCTCTCGCTTCCGATCGGCACCGCGACCCTGTTCCAGGAGGCGCTCTACAAGCGCCAGATGGATTTTCGGGTGCTCGCGGTCAGGACCATGGTGGCGACAGCCATCTCCGGCGTCGTGGGGATCGCCTGTGCCTATGCAGGGTTCGGCGCCCTCAGCCTCGTGATCCAGGTGGTCGTTCAGAGCGCGATCAGCGGCCTATGGCTCTGGAGCCAACCGCGATGGTTGCCGATGCGCGGCTACGACCTGAAGAGCTTTCGCGAACTCTCCGGCTACAGCATCCACGTCCTGCTGAACAGGCTGCTGGACTTCGCCATCGTTCGGACGATCGACATGATCATCCTGTCGCTCTATGGCGTCGCGGCCCTCGGCATCTATACGGTCGGCGCAAGGGTCTACATCATCCTGATGCAGTTGCTCACCCAGGCGGTCATGGACGTGGCGCTGAGCGCCTTGTCCAAAATCGCGCACGAGCGGGACCGCATCGCGGGCGCCTATTTGCGCAGCGTCAGTCTCGGTGCACTGATCGGATCTCCGGTCTTCGTGCTCCTCGCGGCGATCGCGCCGGAGTTCTCCCTGCTGCTGTTCGGTGCGAAGTGGGGTGGCAGCGAAGCGGTGATGCGGCCGCTGATGCTGATTGGCGCGGTCCAGACGGTGCAGTTCGTCAACAGCGCCTATTTTGGCGCTCTGGGCAAGCCGAACTACGCCTTTCTGCTCAACGTTCTCAAATTCTCTACGGTCGTGCCGGCAATGTTCCTGCTTCCCTCGCGCGACATTGGTCAACTGGCCACGATCTTCGCGTTCTCGCAGCTCGTGGTGACCCCCGTCACGTTTGCGCTGGCGCTCCGGCTGCTGGGCTTGAGCTGGAGTCAGTTTCTGCGTCCCATTGCGGGATGCCTTTGCGCCATCGCTCTGGCCTACGGCGCGGTCGTGCTGTGCCGGGAGGCGACGCCGGGCATGAACCCGTACTTGCGGATTGGACTGCTGTCGTCCTGTTTTGGCGCGACTTATCTGACAGGCATTTTGCTGTTCTGGCGGAAGCAGCTCCTTTCCCTGATTGATTTCGTCGTGAAGCGCGGTGCGACCGCTTGATGAAGACGAGGAGGATGTCGTGAAGCAACTGATCCCGGTGCCCGTACGCAGGCAGCTCCGAGGCTGGCTCAACAGCGCGAAGAATACGCCGTTGGCACTCGATCTGCTCGAGCTGCGCAGATGGCAGATCGCCCGGAGGGACGTCGGCGTCAACGCCGCGCCGCGCAACACTCCGCGCCGGCTCGTCGTGCTCCCCTCCGATCCCTGGAGCGTTCGTCAATCGCGCGGCGATGAGGCGATGATCGAAGCGGCCACTGGGGAGGTGAAGAAGACCTATCCGAACCTCGAGGTCTACATCGTGACCGCTACCGCAGCGGCCAGTGCGGACGTGCGCGCGATGGGTTTCAAGCCGCTCGAACTCTGGCGACAGCCGTTCTCATACGAGACGGTCGCGCAGGAGCTGTCGCTCACCAGGCCGGATTTCGGACTTGTTTTGGGGGCCGACGTGCTCGACGGCTACTATTCTCCGGTGGATGCCGCGCGCATGCTGCTCGTGGCCGACCTGATGGCTGCATTCGGCGCCAAGGTCAGCGTGCTCGGCTTCAGTTTCAACTCCCGCCCGGCGAAGGCGCTACGCGAGGTGTTCCGGCTGCTGGACCCGGGCGTGGTCCTGAATCTGCGTGATGCGATATCTCTTCAGCGTTTCGACGATTTCGCGCGGAAACGCGCCCGTCTGGTTGCCGATGCGGCGTTCATGCTGACGCCGCGGGCGGATACGGCCGCAGTGAAGCAGATCGCGACGACGATCGCACGACAGCGCGAGCAGGGTCGCAAGGTCTTCGTCTTCAACATTCATCCGATGTTGTTCAGGAAGCCGGAGCCGGCCAAGCTGCGGCGAATGATGGAGCTCGCGGCGGGCGCCATGGAGCGGCTGTCTCGCGAGCACAATGCGAGCTGGTTGTTGCTCGCTCATGACTACCGCCCCGAGATCGCCGACGACAATTGCCTGCGGCCACTGGCTGACCGCCTGAAGCCAACGCTCGGCGATCACGTGCATCATGTCGATCAGGCGCTGTCGGCGGGCGAGATCAAGGCCGTTGTCGGTCTGGTCGACGGCGTGATCACCGGCCGCATGCATCTGGCGATTGCGGCGCTGGGGCAGGGAACGCCCGTCGCAGCGATTACCTATCAGGACAAGTTCCAGGGCCTGTTTGCGCACTTTGGCGTCAGCGAATCGCTGTTGCTGTCGCCGGCCCAGTTCCTGGTCGACGACAGTTTTGAGAAGTTCGTGCTGCAGTTCCTTGGCGCGCACGAAGCCGTCGGTGAGAAGGTACGTCAGATGCTGCCGGATGTCATGGAGCTGTCCCGCGCCAACATCGCACCGCTACTGGGCGAGAGCGCGATGCGGACGGTGCAGAAGGCCGGCGGCAAGGTCGCCTGAACGCCCTCATGTCGCCGGCAGGCGTCAGTTGACCGCCCGCTCGGTGTTTTCAAAGCGCACGGAGCTGTCGGCTGCGGCCGGCTTGCGCGAGGACGTGGCACCCGAGGACGTGGCACCAATGTCGGCCCAGCGGTTGATGAAGCGCCGCGCCGGATTTTCGAAGTAGGCGTAGGTGCGGTCCGCGGCGATAGTCAGGACCGCGCAACACGCCAGGGCGAACAGGCCGAACTGATCAGGACGCAGTCCGAGCCAGATCCACAGCGGCTTGAACACGGCAATGAGAATGGCATCGTGCAGCATGTAGATCGCATATGAGGTGTTGCCGAGCCGTCCGAGCAGGCGGGCGCCCGGAAACTCCTTGAAGGCGCTTTCGCCGACCGCAGTGAGCAGGATGGCGCAGGAGAACAGCAGGATGGCGAGGTCGGGCTTGGCGAAGACGTTGAGAACGAGCACGGAGAGGCCGAACGTGCCGATGCCGGCGAAGATCATCCGCTTGTGCCGGTAGGGATGCGACATCCGGAATAGAATGGCGAGCAGGATACCGTTCAGGAAGCTCGGCAGCGCGCGGAGCATCCCGTAGTCGAAATTGGCGCCATACATCTGCGACCGTTCCTGCCAGAGCGGCAAATGGCCGTGGGCAAGGACCAGATAGAGCGCGGCCACGATCGCGCCGAGCACGATCGGTTGAACCTTGCGGGCAAGCAGCATCAGCAGCGGAAAGACCAGATAGCAGAAGAACTCCGCGCTGATGGACCAGGACGGCGAGTTGAAGCTGAGATGGTCGGTGACGCCCCACGCCTGGAGCAGCAGAAGGTTGTACAGGAAGTCCAGCGGGGTCGAGCGAGCCGTGCGCTCCAGGCCGACGCCGATGAGCACCACGAAGATGAGCAAGCTCAGCAGATGCAGCGGATAGATCCGCGCAATACGCCGGATCATGAACCGGGAATAGGCCGCCACGCCACGTGCATCGGACGGGTAGGAATAGGAGATCACGAAGCCGGACAGGATGAAGAACATGTCCACGAACAGGCCGTAGGACCCGTTCCAGGCCGGCGAAATGCCCGTGTCGATCAGCTTCAGGTGGAAGATGAAGACCCCGAGCGCGGCGACGAAGCGGTAGAAGTCGAGAACGACAAAACGTCTTGCTTCACTTGCTTCCATCGGGCCTCGGAGTCCTTGCGCGGTTCGTCTCGCTTCTAGAGACGAATTGTGACGCAAGTTCGCTGGATGGAGCGGCGGAGGTGGCGTGATCGCGGATCGATCGGCCTTGAGTTCCTCGAGACCATCTTTCCCGGGAAGGGAACGACTTCATTGTCCCAACTCTGCCTCTTGATGAGGCAGGCGCCTAATGAGCGGGCCGGGACCTTGGCTGGTCCCGGCCCGTGTCAACATTGATGCGTCCTGTCGTCAGTGCGCCGCGCTCAGACGAACAAGAAATCGTGGCTCGTCAGGCTGCTGACATACACGTTCTTCAGCAGGATCGAATCATTGGCCGAAAATGTGATCAGCGCATTCGTGCCGGACTGCGTGATCTGCAGATGACTGTAATCCGCAGCCAGGAGCTTCGAGATCTGAACCACGTCATGAGTTGTGCCGTCCCCGGCCTGGAAGTTGAGGATCTGGTCCTGGCCATGATCGTAGGCGACCGTGGTCGAGTTTGGCGCGGCCGAGAACACGTCATTGCCGGCCCCGCCCTGGATCGTCACGCCGCCGGCGACAGCCGTGACATTGTGAGTGCCGTCGGCCTTGCTCTGATCGAAGAATTGCAGCGCGCTGGCGGAGTTGTAGTTCTCGTGCTGCGTCGTACCGGTCTGTCCGTTGAAGTTGAACAGGAAGACGTCCTTCGAGCCGTCGACGTTGTTGGCGATCTCCTGGGTCTTGGTCCCGGAGCTGTTGTAGATGTCGGTCAGCTTGCTGCCGTCGTCATGGATGACCTGGGTATAGTCCAGAGTGCCGTCGGCGTGGGTCCGGGTGAGCTCGACCATCTTGCCCGAGGCATCGAGGTGCTGATGCTGGGTCGTATAGGACTGCCCGGTGATGTTGTAGTTCCAGTTGTCGGATGTGCCGTCGGCGTTCTTGATGTAGGCAGCGCTCTTCACGCCGCCGGCATAGACGGTCGTGGAGCTGTAACCATCGCTCTTGGTCGTCACCTCGCTGGTGATGACGCCGTTGGCATCGTACCAGTCGGAGGTCTTGGTGCCGTCGGCGCTCTGCTCCAGCGTGAAGGCCAGGCTGTTGTCCGCGTGGGTGCGAACAATATCGGTGAGGAAGCCGGTCGAATCGTAACTGTCGTGCTCGTTCGTGTAGTTCTGGCCGACGACGTTGAACTGGAAGACGTCCTTCGACCCGTCGGCGTGGTAGTCGGTTTCCGTCTTCTTGACGCCTGATGCATCGTAGTTGGTGACCACGCTGCTGCCGTCGCTGTTGACGACCTGGGTATAGTCGAGCGAGTTGTCGGCATGCCAGCGGGTCACCTCGGTGGTCTGGCCCGATGGATCGAGGTGCTGATACTGCGTGGTATAGCTCTGCCCGGTGATGTTGTAGCTGTAGTTGTCGTGACTCATGTCCGCGTTGGTGATGTAAGCCGCGGTCTTCACGCCATTGGTGTACACCGTGGTCGAGCTGTAACCGCTCGGCTTCTGGACGACCTCGCTGGTCAGCACGCCGCTGGCATCGTACCAGTCCGTGGTCTTGGCTCCATCGGCGCTCTGCACCAGCTTGAACGCCATGCTGCCGTCGGCGTGCTTGCGAATCAGCGTGGTGAGGAAGCCGGTCGCATCGTAGATGTCGTGTTCGGTCGTGTAGGTCTGGCCGGTGATGTTGAAGAGGAAAACGTCCTTGCTGCCGTCGGCGTGATAGTCGGTTTCCTTGGTCCGCGTTCCCGCGGAATCATAATTGGTGACGACGCTGCTGCCGTCGCCGTTGATCACCTGGGTATAGTCGAGCGTGCCGTCGGCATGCTTTCGGGTGACGGCGGTGACCTTGCCGGACGGATCGACGTGCTGGATCAGCGTGGTGTAGCTTTGGCCGGTGATGCCGTAGGCGTAATTGTCCTGGCTGCCGTCGGCATTCTTGACATAGGCGTTGGTCTTGACGCCGTTGTTGTAGAGCGTGGTCGAGGAGAAGCCGTCGGCCTTCTGGATCACCTCGCTGGTGAGGCTGCCGGCCGCATTGTACCAATCGGTCGTCTTGGTGCCGTCGGTCGTCTGAGTAAGCTTGAAGGCGAGGCTGCCGTCGGTGTGCAGCCGCGTCAGGCTGGTGAGAAAGCCGGTCGAATTGTAGACGTCGTGCTCGGTCGCGTAGTTCTGGCCCGTGATGTTGTAGGTCCAGACGTCCTTGCTGTGGTCGGCATGATAGGCGGTCTCGACCAGCTTGACGCCGGTGGCGCTATACGTGGTGATCACGCTGCTGCCGTCGGCGTTGTAGACCTGCGTCGAGTCCAGCGAGCCGTCGGCATGGCTGCGGGTCACCGAGGTGACCTTTCCGGATGCATCGAGGTGCTGAACCTGGGTGGTGAAGCTCTTGCCCGTGATGCCGTAGGTGTAATTGTCCTGCGAGCCGTCGGCATTCTTGACGTAGGCGGCCGTCTTCACGCCGCTCGTGTAGAGCGTGGTGGAGTAATAGCCGTCGGACTTCTGGACGACTTCGCTCAGAAGGGTTCCGGCCGTGTTGTAGGTGTCGGTGGTCCTGGTTGCGTCGGTGTCGACATGAACGAATTTCGTCTTCACGCCGCCGGTGTAGCTGATCAGGTCCTTGGAACCATCGGTGTAGGCGACGGTGGTCGAGGTCGGCTGTCCGCTCGCATTCAGGCCGGTGTCCGACTTCGACACAAGCGTTCCGCTGGAATTATAGGTCTTCGTGCTGCTCCAGGTCGCAGCCGAGTTCGTCACCGAGAACGAGTAGCCGCCCTGGATCTTGGAGAGGGCGCTGCCGTAATGGGCGATCATGTAGTCCATGGTCGCCTTCGAGGCGACCGGCAGGACGTGGGAGTCGGTCAGCGTGATGGTCTGCAGGGCCGTGGAGTCGCTGAGGTCGGACAGTTGCGGCACGATCTCGGCGGCGGTGCCGCTGACACTGGTCCTTGTGTCCGGCGGAGTCGTGGTGGTCGGAGGCGCGTCGATCTCGATGATCAGCGGGTGATCGCTGACCGGGATGGTGATCGTGCTGACGTCGGTGTAGCTGGCGATCGCCGTGGTCCCCGTCAGCGTGTCGTACACCTTCACCGAATGATGCACGCCGCCAAGGTTCACCGTGACGGTCTCGGTCGGATTGGAAATCTCGGTGTCGTTGGCGTCCTTCCAGAGCTTCGGCTCCGCCCACACGACGAGCTCGTAGGCGCCGTTGCTCTTGCCGAGCACCATGCTGTTGCCTGTGGCTGGCATGTTGCTCAGGGTGTAGTTCAACGGATCAGTCGGCTGCAGGCTGCCCTTGCCGTCGTCCGCCAGAATGGTCGTCAGGTTGTGAATGGCGGTGGCGGCGAGCTTCGGCGTCCCGTCGGAATTGAACAGTCCGAAATTGGCCTCGGGATTGGTATTGCCGGCGGAGGAGTCGCGGTCGAAGAGCTCGTAGAGATAAGTCGCGCTGACGCCGGCCTTGTAGGCATCGACCAGGGTGTTCAGGATTGATTTGGCCTGCACCGTCTCGTTGACGCCGAGATATTGAGTGTTGGCTTGCGTGGTGTAGCCGGTTTCGGTGATGACGACCGGCTTTCCCGGTGCCGCGGTCATCACTGCGCTCAGTGTCGCCGCAATCGAACTGCTGGTCGTCAGGCTGGTGCTGACATAGGCATGGGCGTTGGCGTAGTCGACCGAGCCCGACATGTTGCCGAGCTGGCTGTAACCCTGCGGATCGTTGTAGGCCAGTGACAGATTGTAGACGGGGATGCTGCCGAGCGCGGCGTTGGCGTTGACGGCCTGATAGAGCGCGCTCTGGAACTGAGCTGCGGCGGAAAGGCTCGAGCTGCCATTGTAGCTGAAAGGCTGGTGATTGGCCTCGTTGAGCCCTTCGATGGCGCTGATGCTGCCGGGGTGGCTCGCCGCGAACTTCTGAAGCGAGGCGATGTAGTTCTGCAGCCCGGTTGTGCCGGTCTGGGGCAAGGCGGACGACACCAGGAAGTCGAACTTGTAGCCGGCAGCGGCCAGCCCCTCGACCACGGGTTGCGCGGCCGGGCTGGTCCCCATGGCGTCGCGGAGATGGGTGACGCCGAGATACTCGAGGTCATCGACCATGAGCGCGAGATTGTTGTAGCCGGTCCAGCCGAAGCCGGCGTGCGTGTTGACGCCGATGGAGTCGATGAAGCCGCTGGCGGACAGGATGGTTTGATCGGACATTGTACACTCGAGTTTCAGCGCGAACGAAATTGCTCGCAGGGATTGCGTTCAAGCTTCTCTGGCGAGTGTGAATTTCAGATAAAAATGGAAGCTACAAATCGTGAGCGAAACGAGGTTCCTTGTGCAGGAACAGACTTGCTCTGTGTTGCAGCAGAATATTGATGCGATGCCCGGGCAGCATGGCGTGAGGAAGGCGCTTTCAAGATTTTCGCGATTTGCACTGCTGAATGTATGCGCAGGCCGCGCGAACTGGATTTTATATGATAGATTTTGAACGAGCGGTCGGCGCGCTCGCGGCGCGCGAGGTCGGCAAGGAGCAGCAAGACATTTTCTCGCTGGCCGTCAATCGAAGTATCTTCGTCTCATTTCTCGCGCAGCTCGCGCTTTCCTGCACGGGAAGTTCGCAGATGCCGCTTCCATGGGCGGTTAAACCAATCAATTTACTCGTAATGGTTGTGGTTGCTCAGGGATGGTGCAGCGTTCGCCGCGGGATCTGCTGATCAAGACCATGCAGCCCGGTTCCGTATCGAACCAGATCTGCTTCGTACGTGGTGCGACCAATCAGCCGCGGCGGGCCAGCATCAGAAAATCTCCGCGCCATCCGATGACCGCCGTTGCAATCGCGGCGATCGCGATCTTGCCGGCCAGCCATGCCGCGGGCTCCGTCGGTATCGAACCGAGCGATCCGATCAGGATTGCGGCCACCCCCGCCTGCATGACCAACGGCCAGCGCGGCAACGCCTCAAACCGCAGCGTAGGACCGAGTGCGACCAGTATGGTCGCGAGCGTGGCGAGCGAAGCATAGCTAACCGCCGCTCGCGGCGAAAGGCCGGTCGATACCGCGACCACGGCGAAGGACACGACGAGGGCGAGCTGGCTGGCCGCGACGACGACGAGCCTGGTCGCCAGCTTCTCGAGGTGGGGAACGACCGCGATCGTCGCCTGCAAATGGGTGTGCAGGAAATAGAAGGCGGCGACCGTTGGCGCCGTCTCCAGAAAGCCATCCAGGCTCGCCTGCGGCACCAGGATACGGGCGGCATCTGGAATGAATCCAATGAGACCACCGAGCAGCACGAGGGTCGTGCAGATCATGAATTCGAACATTCGCCGCGCCGACTGCACCGACTTTGCGCTGCCTCCGTGTTCGAAATCGTTGACCACTTCGGGATAGCTCACGGTGTGGATCGCGGCATTGAGGACCCAGAAGGGACGTTGCAGGAGGTCGAGCGCAATCGAAAAGCCGGCCCCGGCCCCGGTCGCGCCCAGCCGGCCGAGGACGATGACACGGAGCAGCACCGGCACCGACAGATGGATGACGGACGCGCCCGCCGCGAGCATGCCGTAGCGGGAGAAATCCTTCCAGTCGGCCAGCATCGCCTGCAGCGAGACGCGCTCCATCGGGGTGCGATAGGCGACCAGGCCGGCGAGAAGGCCGAGGGCGTGACCCGAGGCAATACCGAGCAGCGCCGCTTCCGCTGTTCCCGAGATCATCGCGCCCGCGGCGGCTCCGATCAGAAGGGCGGTGGCACGCAACGCAAGCAGAAAGGATGCGATGCCCAGCCGGTCGGACAGGCGGACCGACAGGAAGTAGAGATCCGTTAGGCCCTGAAGCACGGATATGCCGAGGCCCAACGCGACGATCCCGGTCGGGAGCACGCTGGCCAGAGACGCGCAGCTCCCGACCACGACGAGCGCGGCTGCGCTCGACAGGCCTGCTGCAAACAGCGACCACCTCAGCCGCGCCGCCTCGTTCTCTTTGGCTGCCGCCAGAAACCGCAATCCGGCCAGCTGCAGCCACTCGAACATCAGGACGCAGAGCAATTGGCTCGAGGCCAGCGCGAGGGAAAAGTTGGTGTAGTCGGCGGCGGGCAACAGATGGCTGATCGCGAAGATCAGGATGATCGCCGCGGCGCTCTGATAGACGTAGCCCGCCATCGCGAGGAGGCGTGTCATCGCGGAATGAGGCGCTCCTTGCCGACGACGGACGGTCCGTGTGGCGCTTCGGCCGTTGCTGCGCGGACGTGCGACATCCGCTGCTCGCGCAATTGTTCATACAGTGTCTTGTATGATGACAGCACGTCGGAGAATATCCACTTGTTGGTATCGGCGATCAGGCGCCGGCTGATCTCGTCGATCTTGTGCGGATCGGCTGCGACCGCGAGCATGCTCCTGGCGAGGGATTGTGGATCGGCTTCGGTCAGCCAGCCGGTCATCCCGTGCTCGATGACCTCGGGCATGCCGCCGAAGCGCGTTCCGAGCAGCGGCCTGCCCGCCGCCTTGGCATCTGCAACGACCAGCGGACCGGGGTCGTGCCAGATGGAGGGCGCGACCACCACGTCGACCTGCTTGTAGAAATCGTCCGGCGCCACGAAGCCCATGAACTCAATTCGCGCATCCGGCGCGAGCGTCCTCAGGCGTCGCTGTTCCTCGTCACTGACCCGTCCGGCGATCAACATGCGGATGCGATCCCTGGGCAGCAGGGCCAGGGCGCGCATCAAGTTCTCGATGCCCTTTTCCTCCGTGAGACGGCCGATGAACCCGAACGTCACTTCCGTGGTGCAGATGGGGCGGGGGTAGGGCTCCTGCGGCGGCTCGGTCGAGGCGTTGCGGATCACGGTGCGGATCGGCGTCTCCGAGAACATGCCCATGTCGGTATGAATGGACAGGACGCGCTCGCTCACGCCGACCACGGCGCTGAGCCAATGCGTGGCGCGCTTGCGGTGAAAGCTCAGAATTCCGCAGCTCGTGCAGGTGTGCTCGCAGGACCGTCCATTCTCGAAGCGGGAGCAGCGCGGACAGGTCAGGTAATAGTCGTGAAGCGTATGGAGCACGGGGACCCCGAGCTGGGCGGCAACGCGCCAGACCGCGGTGGTGAGTCCCGACAGATTGTTGGAGTGCAGCACGTCCGGCTTGAAGGCCCGGATGCGTTCCGCAATCAGGGGGGCCTGCATCTGCCAGTCGTCGACCGCGTGCCAGATGCTACGCAGCGCGACGTTCTTCTGCTCCGTGAAGGGCAGATACACGTTCCGCACCGGCGCGGAATAGACGTTGATGCCGTCGCAGGTTTCCGGAGCCTGATGAGGCGTGGATGCGGCCCGAATCACTTCCACCTCGTCACCGCGCTGCACCAGGCCTTCGGCGAAGCGCCGGGCGAAGATCTCCGCGCCGCCGACGATCTTTGGGGCCTGAGGCGTCGGATAAAGCGTGGACGTCAAAAGAACTTTCATCGCGTCAACCTCATGTCTGCAAAATCGCGTCTACCGCGCCGGCCTTATCTCCAGGGCGGGAACGGCACTGTCATTGGCTGCAATCAGAACCGGTGTGCTCGAAACGGGGATCCAGACCCCGGACGCAGGCCTTGCCGCCTGGTCGCACGGCATCGCAAAGCTTGCGCCCTGTTGATCGCCCTTGAGCCGGATCTCGTAACGTCGGTCCGGGGCCTCGGACCAGACCGCAACTCTGCCGCCGGAAGCCGTCGATGCATTGATCGACACGACGCCGCTGGCGAGCTCGCGGCGCTCGGCACTCAGGCTGGGGCGAATGAAGGCCCAGGCCCCCTGGGCCGCGCAGGCAACCGGCTTTGGCGAATTATCGAAACGATAGAGTCCGAAATTATCCTCCAGCTCCGACGGGTTCTTTCCACTGTCCTTGAGCTCGTAGAGCCACATGCCCTTGAGCCAGCGTGTCGCGGTCGACGCCCACAGGATGAGCTGCGCGGTATTGTCGGCCTGGGCCTGCTCGCTGACGCCGCATTTGTTGGTGGCCGTGGTCCAGCCCGTCTCGGTGACATAGATCGGGAAGTCAGGATTTCCGCTGGCCTGGCCGACCATACGGTGAAACGCCGTGAGCCGGTCGATGATCTCGGCCGACGTGCGTTTGCTCGGGCCCATGCAGAAATTGTAGAGATGGATCGAAGCACCGTCCGCATGCTGAAGAATGCCGGTTCGCAGCATCTTCTCAGTCCATGTCCAGCCCGGATCGTCGCCGAGAGCTCCGACCAGGAAAGGCGCATGCGGTGCAACGCGCTTCACCGCCGGCCGCGCGGCCTCGGCGAGCGCCAGATAGTTCTCCGGCGAGAACGCCGGATCCTTCTTCGCCGCCAGATTCCATTCGTTCCAGAGTTCGAAGACCGGATGCTGTGCCACGACCGATTGCGCCGCCGCAGCAGCATAATCGGCGAACCGCTGCCGGGCCTCATCGGTTGTCGGTGGCGAGGAATTCGGAACCAGATGATGACCGAACGCAAGGATCAGGAGGGGGCGCGCGACGCCGGATCTGACTTGCGCTTCGAGCCTGCCGAGCCTGGGCGTGAAGCCCATCCGGCGTCCCCCCACCTCGAAATCGGACCAGGGAAAATCATCGCGGAAGGCGTTGAGGCCGAGCTGCTTGATCTGCGCGACGTTTTCCGAAGGAACGTATCCGCGCGCGCTCACCGGGCCACCCAGCCCCTGATGGGTGCCGACGCCCAGCATGAATCGGGCATCGAGCGGCTGCGCCTGCTGTGCGCAGACAGAGACCGGCAGAAAAATCGATGCGATGAGGCCCGCGAGGCGGAAGCTGCCGCGAACCAAGATGCGTGAGAATATCATCGGCTAGTTCATGCTCGCGCGTGCTGCGTTCGCGGTGACACCCAGTCCGGTCAATGACATCGCCATCGCGATCTCCTGCATCTGCGAGGGCAAGTGTGAACGTCGAGTCGCCCAGCCATCAGAAATTCTTGGAGAGGTCCGACTGCAGCCCCGCCTTCGCGTCGATCGGTGTCCGGTCGTCATGGAGCAGCTCGGCATAGACCTGCTGCAATTGCCCATGCGTCTTCTGAACGTCATAAAACTGCTTGAACCGGTCGTAACCGCGCTGACCCAGCACCTTGAGGTCGAGATCGAGTGCTCGCCGGAAACCGTCGACGAGCGGCTGGACCGCGACGGGCTCGCAAAGCACGCCGGTCACGCCATCGACGACGATCTCGGGCAATGCTCCGCTGCGGAACGCCAGGATGGGTTTGGCCGCGCGCATCGCTTCCAGGGCAACGAGGCCGAAGGCTTCCCATCGTGATGGGATCACGACGAGGTCGGCAGCCTCGAGCTGGGTCTCGATGGTCGGGCGATCGAGCCAGCCCAGCAGGGACACGTTGGACGGGACGCTCGGACCTTCGTACTTGTTGACGACGGAGGCGCCGATCATGCGGATCTCCAGCACATCCTCGAGCGAGCGTGCCGCTTCGATCAGGAGATCAAAGCCCTTCTGGCGGTCCAGGCGTCCAATGAACAGCACCTTGACCTTTTTGGACGTCCAGTCGGCCGCGACAGGCTGCGGCGTGCGGCTCTTCGAGATGCCGTTATGGACGAGGGTGAGGCGCTCGGCGGGAATTCCAGCGCGAACGGCTTCGTTGAACTCGTCGCTCGAGATGCAGATGATTCGGTCCGACGTACGGGCGAGGAGGTTCTCCGCCGCTTTCGTCACGAGATGACTGAGGCGGCCGGTCTCGCGTGAAAACGCCCAGCCGTGCGGGCAATAGACGACGCGCGGACCGTCGGAGCGGGCGGCCAGCGCCGGGCGCAGCACGAGGCCTGCAAACGAGGAATGCAGGTGGACGACATCAGGACGAAAAGCATCCAGCGCTTGCATGCTTGCGCGCAACATCTGGAATAGCCCGGCGATGCCGCGGCCGGATCGTTCGAACGTCGTAATCTGGTTGTCATCGATCGCCGGAAGATCGCGGCGATGATCCGACGGCACGACATAGTGCACGTTCCCGGTACCGAAGCTCGCCTGTTGCTGTGGGTGCAACTCGTTCAGGTAGCTGGCAATCCCGCCCCGGATCGTCTCGGCGATGTGCAGCACTTTCATCGTTTGCCTTCCGTAGGGCCGCGTTGGAGAGCCGGACATCCTGTATCCCTGTTTTGAGTTCGCTAGTGCGAGAGACAGTTCCTCGAATACGTAGCGATATTGGGGCAGCGATGTGGTGATGTTGCGCCAAGCTCTTTGCGCGCACGATTGTCATAGGAAGAACGAAAACATTTCGTGGAACCATGCGGACGTGCGCGAGTTGCAGCCAGTTGCAAATTGTTTGTGCGAAAACCGATGCGCGCGATAAGCGAAGTGCATCGAACTTCAAGCAGCGCTGGCAACGTTTGCCGATGGTGTGAGATGATCGAGCAACGACTTCGCCGACTTTTGCCACGAAAAGAACGCAACGCGTTCCTGCTGCCGCCGGCGCTCCTGATCGGAGATGGCGCCGATTGCCAATCTTTCGAGCATCAGTTGCTTCAACGATTCGGCATCATTGGCGTCAAAATACGCAGCGGCGTCGGCACACGTCTCCACGACCGCATCGGCCGTCGAGCAAATGACCGGGCAACCGAAGATCATGGCTTCGAGCGGCGGCACGCCGAAGCCTTCATACAGCGAGGGAAACACGAACGCCGATGCATGCGCATAGAGCGCGGCGATCTCGCTGTCCGTCAGACGCCCGGCGAGCAGCAGGCCGGCAGCGCCTTCGCCCGAATTGTCTTGAAAGACCTTGCTGTTGTCGCCGCCGACGATGACCAGGGGAACGTCAGTCCGGTCGAGCAGCTGGATGGCACGGAGCGCGACCGAAAGATTCTTGTTCTTGGTTCTGGAGCCCACATAGAGAAAGAACTTCTGCGGCCGAATGCCGAGCCGGGCAATGATGTCGGGATCAGGCTTCGTCCTGGCGAAGTGTTCGGCGCTATTGGGGAAAACCGGGATCGCCGTTGCTGACAGATTCAGCACCTCGGCAAGCTCTTTGCGCGAAAAGGCCGATACGGTTGCGATGCTTGCGTGCCGGGCGAGCAGCCGGCCCATGGTTCGGTGAACTGCCAGATAGCGCCAGTTGAAGAAGTCGGGCCTGCGAAAGACCTGTGCGTCGTGGATCACCACAATGTGGTCGCGATGGAACACGGGGCCGGAATTGGCGAGACTGATCAAGCGGCCTCCCGCAGCGGCGCGCGCCAGGTCGATTTGGTCCCAGGCGTGCCCGCGCAAGCGGCCGACGGCGTGAATCTTGATTCGCTCCAGCTGGAGCTGCTCGCTTGCATCCACGGGCGTCAGCAACTGCCAGTCTGCGTTCCGTAGCGAGGCGGGAGTTTGCTCCGACGCCAAAAGCACGTCGATCGCCTTGACGATCTCGGCGGCATAACGCTGAACGCCGGTGAGCTTTTGCGACAGAAAGCGGCCGTTGATGAAGAATTTCAATTGGCTACCACAATGGTTGATCGGAGTCCGGGCCGACCCTGCAACAAGCAGGCGGGGGACGAACCGCAAAGGAGCAACCGTTAGGTACAGAAATATGACGCAGCCCTGCACAGTGGAGACGCCCCGCCTGCATGGCTGGCGCTGCCTTGCTGCATTTGAGGTCGCGGTGTAGATGTCCGCCATGAGTGACGATACCCACTCCCTCCGCAGCGGAGGGCTGACCGCGACCATCAAGGCGCACGGCGCCGAGCTGTGCTCGTTGAAGGACAATGTCACCGAGTTCGTCTGGCAGGCCGGGCCGGAATGGCCGCGCCATGCGCCGCTGCTGTTTCCGATCGTGGGGCGCCTCGCCGGGGACGAATTGCGGCACCGGGGCAAGACGTACCGGATGACCCAGCATGGCTTTGCGCGCGACAGCCGCTTTGCATGGACGGAGCGCGGCGAAAGCCGCTGCACGCTGGTGCTCGAAGACAGCGAGACGACCCGCGCGCTCTATCCGTTCGCGTTCCGTCTGACGGCCGCGTATGCGCTCGACGCCGCCGGCCTCGATCTGACACTTACGATCGCCAACACCGGGAAGGAGACATTGCCGGCTTCGATCGGCGGCCATCCCGCCTTCAATTGGCCCCTCCAGCCCGAAAGCGCGAAAGAGGACTACGCGCTGACCTTTGCGAAGGTGGAATCGTCTCCCGTCCGCCGTCTCGATGGCGGGCTGCTGCGCGCGGCCGCGGAGCCTGGTCCCGTCAAGGGTGCGCAGCTGACCTTGTCCGAGTCCCTGTTCGTCGATGACGCCATCATCTTCGACCGAATCGACAGCAACGCGGTCCGCTATGCTGCGTCCTCCGGCCCCTGGCTGAAGATATCATGGCGTGGCTTTCGCGAACTCGGCGTCTGGTCGAAACCGTCGGGCGCGCCGTTCCTCTGTATCGAGCCCTGGCGCGGCTATGCCAGTCCCGCCGGCTTTGACGGTGAGTTCACGGACAAGCCGGGCCTGATGCATATCGCGCCGGGTGCGGAAGAGCGCTTGTCGTTCCGGATCGAGGTCGGATCGTCTTGAGGCCACAGGGCGAGCTGATCGTCGGCCCTCAGACCTCGATGCGCGTGAGATCCTCGCCGAGCACGACCGGCCCCGCATAATCCTGCCGGACATCCGCAAGCAGCGCGTTCAGCATAGCATCGTCGGCGCGCGGCCGGTGATGAGTCAGCGCGAGCTTTTTGACGCCGGCCTTGGCCGCAACCTTGCCGACGGTGTCGCCGCAGGCGATCGTGAACTTCGCAAGGCGGCGGAGGTGCTCGTTGTTGATCTCCGGCGTTGCGAGAAAACAGCACTGGACAAGCAAATCGGCTCCCTCAGCCAGCCGCTCGAGCCCGGGGCAGGGGACCGTGTCTCCCGAAATTGCAATGACCTTGCCCTCCGCCTCGAAGCGGTAGCCGAGACACATCCATCGCGCGAGAAAGGCCGGCGGCATGTCGAGGCCGTCGCCATGCGACACCAGCTCGGCGCTGATCTTCCAGCGCCCGGTGTCGAGAACGGGCCCGGGGATGATGTCCGTCGCGACCACGGGTTTCCAGCCGCCGAAGGTCGGCTCGCCCTTATCGCGCCAGGCGATGTCCTTGTCGTAGACCTGCGTGATCAGCGTGTTGACAAGCCGTTCGGTGTCCGGCGGTCCATAGATGCGCAGATCGTCCTTGCGACCATGCATCCATGAATTCAGCATCACATCGTAGAGGTCGCCGATGTGGTCGAAGTGATGATGCGTGAGAAAAACCGTGTTGATCGCGCCGAGCGGAACGCCGGCCTTGCTGAGCTGCACCACAACGCCGCGGCCTGCATCGAACAGGATATTCTCGTCGCCGAGCCTGATCAGGGTGGTCGTCGCCATGCGGCGCGGGTCCGGCCGCGGGCCGCCGGTGCCGAGCAGTATGACCTCCATGGTGCCTACTCCAGCGTGAAGAGCCTCCACAGTAGAGTTTAAGGCGGCAATGAAGCAAGCCGCATCGGGCCGGCAGGGACCGAGCAGGGGCGTTCAGCGCGTGCCGGCCGCAGTGGCGGCGATGGTCGGCGGGAGGATTGATCGGTCCGATCCCGCCGATGTCAGACGGTGTGCCAAATCCTGCGCGCGCCGTTCGACCAGATGCCAGGTCGCGCGCGCGACGAGATAGCTCAGCGTGGCGGTGACGACATAGGCGATGAGCAGCGAGACCAGTCCATCGGCGAGCGGCCAGATCTGATGCAGGCCGTAGATCACCGCGAAGTGCGACAGGTACATCGAATAGGAATTGCGGCCGAGCGCCTCGAGCGGTTGGAAGCGGATCGCAAGCTTGATGCAGCCGGCAACCAGCGCGCCAAGCACGAGGTTGATCATGAGATAGTTGAATTCGTGCGAGCCGGTTATGCGGTTGGCGACGAAGGACAGCGCGATGAAGACCGCGTAGATCGCTGCGTCCGACCGGGCAAACCCGTCGCGTAGCGCGAAGAACTGCGCGCATCCGACCAGGAAGACCGGAAGCTGGTTCAGGAAGCTGATGTGCAGCGTGGTCCAGACGAACGCTTCGTGACCGGGACCGTAATAGGCGGAGAACAGCGCGAAGGCCCACGGCTTGAACAGGCAGACATTGACGAGATGCAGCACGATCGCCAGCGCGAGATAGAGATGGCGGCGCGAGCCGAACGCGGTGATCAGAAGCGGGAAGACAAGATAGAAGGTCATCTCGGCCGCGATCGACCAGTCGCCGGGCACGACGCTGTTGACGCTGTCCGGCCAGAAGCCGTGCAGGAACGTCGCGGTGAGGATCACTTGAGCTGGCCCGATGCCGTTGGGCGCGTTGTCGCTCGGCCCGGTGCCGTTGATGACGAGGTAGATCGGGATCGCGAGCCAGAACAGTGGCGCGATGCGCAGGAAGCGGCGAATATAGAACTTCCGCGTCGGACTGGTTTCGACCCGTTGCGTCCACATCAGGCACATCGTCATGGCGCTGACGAAGTAGAACACGTTGACGCCGGTCCAGCCGCACATGAAGGCGTAGTCGACGGCGTGGATATTGGATGGAAACGACTGCGAGACGTGGATGGCCATCACGCCGGCGATGGCGAGGCCGCGCAGGACATCGAGCGTGTGCGAACGGCCGCACGGCGCCGTGCCTTGCTCGGTTCGACCGGCAGCCAACCGGGCCTGCCCCTGCATCGCGTCTGCTCCGTGGTTCCACATTGTGCGGGCGGGACAATAGAGGCGCAGGTGGGCCTTCCGAAGCCGAAGGCCATTTTTACGTTAACCGGCGGTTGAGTCCGAAGCCGAATGTGAGGGATCGGCGGCACAAGGCCCCTGCGGGCGCCGCCCTACGCTATGGTGCGCGGAATGAGAATTGTGGGCCAATTCATACTTAATCCCTAGAGACCATGAGCAATATTGTTTGCGCGTCGCAACGCGCCTAATATTCCGGCAGGCAATTTCGGGGGCTCGAACAAGTCGTGAATGTCCGTTCACATGACAGCGCATTGCGCGGTGACTTGAATTTCCAGGTCGGGTCCCAGGCACACAGGACACCCAAGACCGTGGTTGATCCCGCACTTAAGGAGTTGCGTCCCGCCGGCCGCGAACGGCTGATCGTCGTCGAGGACGATCCGGTGACGCGGACCATGCTGGTCGGCTATTTCAGCGAGAACAATTTTGACGTGGTCGGCGCCAGTTCCTGCGCGGAGTGCCGCCAGGCGTTGCGCGCCCGAACCGATCTCATCTTCCTCGACGTGCAGCTGCCCGATGGCGACGGCTTCGAGCTCGCCAAGGAGATCCAGGCGACCAGCAACGCCGGCATTATCTTCGTGACGCGCCGCGACACCGACGTCGATCGCATCCTCGGCCTCGAGATCGCCGGCGACCATTACGTCACCAAGCCGATCAATCTGCGCGACCTGCTCGCGCGCGCACGCAGCGTGCTGCGGCGGCGCTCGCTCGACCGCAAGGCGGCGCGCAACCACAATTCGATCGCCTTCGGCGACTGGATCATCGACCTCACCCGGCGCGAATTGCTCGGCAGCGACGGCAAGCCGGTGGCGCTGACGCGCGCCGAATTCGACCTGCTCGCGGCGCTGGTCGGTGCCGACGGACGGCCGCTCAGCCGCGACTATCTGATCGAGGTCGTCAGCAACCGCCAGGCCGAGGTCGACATCCGCACGGTCGATGCGCTGGTGGCGCGGCTGCGCCGCAAGCTCGTCGGCAGCGGTACGCCCGTGATCGCGACCGTCACCGGCGTCGGCTACAAGCTCGCGCTCAGCGAGCGGCTGTAGGGCACTTGTCGTCAGCGCGATGCGACGCGCTTCCATCGCGCTTCGATGCGAGCCTTGATCTGGCTGACCCGGGCCTCGTGGGCGGCCCAATAGGCGCGGCTGGCGGCCGCGGTGCCTTGGCGATAGCGGGCATAGACGGCTTTGGGTTGCGCCGCCATCTTCGGGCGGCTCGCCGGTTTTGCCGGAGCTGCCGCAGGTGCTGCGGAAGTGGGCCGGCGCGCCGGATCCGGAGCGGCCGCAACCTCGGTCTCAAGAGCCTTCGAATTCATGGCGGCAAGACGGTTGCGGGCCCGATTGCAATAGACCTGCGACCGCGCGGTCATATCTTCTTCGCCATGGCCGGCCCGATACTTCATGAGCGCGCGGCACATGTCCCCGCCAGCCAGCCGCCACGCCTGGCTGAGATAAAGCACCCCATAATGGATGTTGATGTCGGGTTCGGCGAGTTCCGCCTCGCTGCCCTTGAAGCCCAGCATCGCGGCCGTCTTGGGCCGCACCTGCATCAGGCCGATCTCACCGACGCTGCCGATGACGGCCGAATTGTAGCCGCTTTCAACGAAGACGACCGCTTCGGCGACATCGGCCGGTAAATTTGTGTTTGCGGTTTCTCGCTCGATGATCTTCCGGATCATGGCCCGGGATGAGGGCGTTTCGCCGGCGCCGAGCTCCGTCCTGCCGGTGGAGATCGCCGACGTCGCGTGCGGCCCGTCCAGATCGCCGTCTCCAGCCTGTGCGCAGATCGGGGCCGACAACAGCAGGACGACCGCCACGTGTCTCCACGTCGCGCCGAGATTGAAGCCTGCCCGATCCCACAGCATCGGTCCGTCATAGAGCCCCGGAGTTAACAAAACGGCCTCCGCTGCGGCGACTAGCGCGCGCGGGCGCTCTGATCGGTGGACGTCGCTTGCGCAGGTTCAGCCAGCCGGTCGTCGATCGCATAGAGCGTGCAGGTGGGCGACCATTTCATGCAGGCCGCCAGCGAGTCGCGCCGGGCATCGTCGGCCGTGATGTGCCCCGAGCGCCAGCCGTAGCCGCCATTCGGCGACACCGCGAACGCCTTGTGCGGCAGCATGCTGGCGAGATAGCGCGCGAACTCGGCCCGCGCGGCCTCATTGAGCTGGCGCGGCGGCGGCAGCGGATCGGGCGGGCTCAGGATGTCGCGGCTGACGAGGCCGCGCTCGCGCAGGAAGGCGTCGACATAGGGCGTCCATTGCGCACGGCTCGCCACCGAATAGAGGTAGTGGCCGTCGTCACCGAACGGCGGCGCCGCGATGAATTTTGCATTGCCGCCACTGGTGCGAAATCCGTCATGGAGGCGGCGCGCGAGGTCGGGGCCGAAATAGGAATCGTTGGTCGCATAGATCCACAGCGTCGGTACGCGCGAGGTCTTGCCGAAGGTGGCGAAGGCCTGCGCCAGCCCATCGGGATTGCAGACGTCGTCGTCGTCGCGCGAGCCGCGGCCGCCGGCAAAGTTGATCGCGGCGACGAGGCCGGCCGGCGCCTGCGCGGTCAGTGCGACGGTGGCGAGCCCGCCGGCGGAATGACCGGCCGCGATCATGCCTGAGGTCGTCACGTCGGTCCGGCGCGCCATCGCATCGATCGCCGCGCGCAAATCGGCAACCGCGACCGCGGCCGCAGGCAGGTAAGCGGCCCTCGCGCAGCCGCCGACGCTGTCGACGCGTCCGCCGGGCGAGGTGCCGTAGCCGCGCCGCATCACGATCAGCGCCGCAAATCCCCGCCGGGCGTATTCGAGCGCGATGCCGTAATATTTATGCGCGGACATCGTCGCGCGGTCGTCGAAGCTGCGCGGCGAGCCGTGGCTGAGCAGCGCCAGCGGATAGCGCTTCGTCCCGGCCGGGCGGACCAGGAAGGCCTCCAGCCCCTGCGGCCCGGCCTCCGCCATGGGGATGCGGAGATCCTCGGTGTAGAACTCCGCGGCACGCGCCGGCGCGCCGGCCACGGCGAGGCCGGCGATCAACAGAAGCAGCTTGTGCAGGAGAGCCATGGGACGATTCGAAGGGGCCACTTTGGTTGGAGCATAGCACGATCCCGTAGCCCGCATGAGCGAAGCGACATCCGGGGCAGATGGTCCCGCATATCGCTTTGCTCATGCGGGCTACGGTAAACCCCAGGGAACGCCCTCCCCACCGCGGGTGTTGTGCCCTTGGCGGGGGCCCGGCCGATGCTATGGTGTCGCGCTATCTCTGTACGACAGGACGAGGATATTTTCAGTGGCTGATGTTCATCCCGCGGCGGGCAAGCAGGCTTCGCCGGACGCGCTCACCAACATTCCGCGGCTGGTGACGGCCTATTTCGCCGGCAAGCCCGACGTCGCGGATCCCGCGCAGCGCGTGGCGTTCGGCACCTCCGGCCATCGCGGCACCTCGTTCAAGAACACTTTCAACGAAGGCCATATCCTCGCGACCACGCAGGCGATCTGCGACTACAGGCGGGAAAAGGGGCTGACCGGACCGCTGTTCATCGGCATCGACACTCACGCGCTGGCCGAGCCGGCACTGGTCAGCGCCGTCGAGGTGTTCGCCGCCAACGGCGTCGACATCATGATCGACAAGGACGGCGGCTACACGCCGACGCCGGTGATCTCGCACGCGATCCTCACTCACAACAGGGGCCGCACTGACGGTCTCGCCGACGGCGTCGTCATCACGCCCTCGCACAATCCGCCGGAGGATGGCGGCTACAAATACAATCCGCCGCATGGCGGCCCGGCCGACACGGATGTCACGGGGGTGGTCGAGAAGCGTGCCAACGCCTATCTCGCCGACGGCCTCAAGGGCGTGAAGCGCATCGACTATGCCAAGGCGCTGAAGTCTTCGAACGTCCACGCCACCGATTTCGTCACGCCCTACGTCGCCGATCTCGGCAATGTCGTCGATCTCGACCTCGTCAAATCCGCCGGCATCAAGATCGGCATCGATCCGCTCGGCGGCGCCGCCGTACACTACTGGCATCCGATCATCGAGCGCTACGGCCTGAAGGCCACCGTGGTGAACGAGGCGATCGACCCGACCTTCCGTTTCATGACGGTGGACTGGGACGGCAAGATCCGCATGGACTGCTCCTCGCCCTACGCGATGGCGAGCCTGATCGCGATGCGCGACCGCTTCGACGTCGCCTTTGCCAACGACACCGATGCCGATCGCCACGGCATCGTCACACGCTCCGGCGGCCTGATGAATCCGAATCATTATCTGGCGACCGCGATCTCCTATCTGTTCGCGCATCGTCCGAACTGGGGCAAGGATGCCGCGATCGGCAAGACCGTGGTGTCGAGCTCGATCATCGATCGCGTCGCCAAGAAGCTCGGGCGCAAGCTGGTCGAGACGCCGGTCGGCTTCAAATGGTTCGTCGACGGTCTCCTCACCGGCGGCTTCGGCTTCGGCGGCGAGGAGAGTGCGGGCGCTTCGTTCCTGCGCCGTGACGGCACGGTGTGGACGACCGACAAGGACGGTGTCATCCTTGGCCTGCTCGCCGCCGAGATCATGGCGAAGACCGGCCGCGATCCCAGCCAGCTCTTCAATGATTTGACCGCCGAGTTCGGCGTGCCGCATTACGCCCGCATCGACGTCGCCGCGACCGGGCCGCAAAAGAACATCCTCAAATCCGTCACGCCCGAGCAGCTCGGCCTGAAGGACCTCGCCGGCGACCCCGTCCGCTCAACGCTGAGCAAGGCGCCCGGCAATGGCCAGCCGTTCGGCGGGATCAAGGTCGAGACCGACTACGGCTGGTTCGCCGCGCGCCCGTCCGGGACCGAGGATGTCTACAAGATCTACGCCGAGAGTTTCCGCAGCACCGAGCACCTGACGCGGATTCAGGAAGAGGCCAAGGCGGGACTGGCCAAGGTGTTCGCGGCGTAGCCGCCAGGGCCAAAGCGCGGACTCGTCTCCAACCTAGTGGGAATGACGCCGATTGCTTGGCGTGTATACAGGAGTTAAGTCATCGGTATTTAGATACGTATAATTCGTCCTTGAACGATTCCATTCCTGCGCTATTGTATACATAACGTATTCATAAGCCGTGGGAGTGAGACCAATGACAAAGCCCTTCCCCATGAACGCCTGGTACGCCGCGGCCTGGGACGCGGACGTGAAGGCTGCGCTGCTGCCGCGGACGATCTGCGGCAAGCATGTCGTGATGTACCGCAAGGCCGACGGCTCGGTCGCTGCGCTCGAGGATGCCTGCTGGCACCGTCTGGTGCCGCTGTCCAAGGGCCGGCTCGAAGGCGACACCGTCGTCTGCGGCTACCACGGCCTCAAATACAATGCGCAGGGACGCTGCACCTTCATGCCCTCGCAGGAGACCATCAACCCCTCGGCCTGCGTCCGCGCCTATCCCATGGTCGAGCGCCACCGCTACATCTGGCTCTGGATGGGCGATCCCGCGCTGGCCGATCCCGCGCTCGTCCCCGACATGCACTGGAATCACGATCCGGCCTGGGCCGGCGACGGCAAGACCATCCACGTCAATTGCGACTACCGCCTCGTGCTCGATAACCTCATGGACCTCACCCACGAGACTTTCGTGCACGGCTCCTCCATCGGCAACGAGGCGGTGGCCGAGGCGCCGTTCGACGTCACCCATGGCGAGAAGACGGTCACGGTGACGCGTTGGATGCGGAACATCGAGCCACCGCCGTTCTGGGCGAAACAGCTCGGCAAGACCGGCCCTGTCGACCGCTGGCAGATCATCCGCTTCGAAGCCCCGTGCACCATCGCCATCGACGTCGGCGTCGCGCCGACAGGCACCGGCGCGCCGGAAGGCGACCGCTCGCAGGGCGTCAACGGCTTCGTGCTCAACACCATCACGCCGGAGACCGAGAAGACCTGCCATTATTTCTGGGCCTTCGTGCGCAACTACCAGATCGGCGAGCAGCGCATCACCACCGAGATCCGCGAGGGCGTCTCCGGCATCTTCCACGAGGACGAGCTGATCCTGGAAGCGCAGCAGCGCGCGATGGACGAGAACCCGGACCGCATCTTCTACAACCTCAACATCGACGCCGGCGCGATGTGGACGCGCAAGCTGATCGACCGGATGGTGGCCAAGGAAAACGGGCCGCAACACCTTCAGGCGGCGGAGTAGGACATGGCCGAACGTGAGGTCGACCGCTCCGTCTCGCAGACCGTGAAGGCGCAACTCGCGCTGCGCGACCAGATCCTGTCCGGCTCTCTGCGGCCGGGCGAGCGCATCTCCGAGCTCCAGGCGGTGGAGACCACCGGCGCCTCGCGCACGCCGGTGCGCATGGCGCTGGTGCGGCTGGAGGAGGAGGGCCTGCTGGAGGCGATCCCGTCCGGCGGCTTCATGGTGAAGGCGTTTTCCGAGCGCGATATTTCCGATTCCATCGAGCTGCGCGGCACGCTGGAAGGCCTCGCCGCACGCTTCGCCGCCGAGCGCGGCGTTTCGGCGCGCGAGCTCGAGCCTTTGAAGGAGTGTCTTGCTGCGATCGACGAATTGCTGGGCCAGGTGCCGATCTCGATCGAGGCCTTCTCGTCCTATGTCACGCTGAACGCGCGCTTCCACGCCCTGCTCACGGAATTGTCGCGCAGCCCACCCTTGATCCGCCAGATCGACCGCGCTTCGGCGCTGCCGTTCGCATCCCCGAGCGGCTTCGTGATGGCGCAATCGGCGCTTCCCGAGGCGCAGCAGATCCTGATCATCGGCCAGGAGCACCACCGTGTCGTGATCGACGCCATCGAGAACCGCGAAGGCGCGCGCGCCGAAGCCGTCATGCGCGAGCATGCGCGGCTGGCGGTGCGCAATCTGCGGCTCGCCCTGCGCAACCGCACCCATCTCGACCTCTTGCCGGCGCTCGCGCTGATCAAGACCGCAACCGATTGAGGCTTCACCATGCGCTTCATCGAAACCTGGATTCCGGCGACGCTCGTTTCGACGCGCGATCTCGCCCCCGGCATCCGCGAATTCCTGATCCGGCCGGATCAGTTCGACGCCGCCGCTTATCCGGTCGGCAGCCACATCAATATCAGCGTGACCATCGACGGCCTGCCGGAGACGCGGTCCTATTCGCTGGTCGGCGAAGCCACCTCGGCTGGCTTCAAGATCGCGGTGCGCCGCGCCGATGATTCCCGCGGCGGCTCGCGCTACATGTGGCAGCTCGCGCCGGGCGCGCGGCTCGACATCACTCAGCCCGCTTCGCTGCTCGCGGTCGACTGGGCGCGCGAACACTATTGCCTGATCGCCGGCGGCATCGGCATCACGCCGATCCTCGGCGCCGCGCAGGCGCTGGCGCGGCGCGGGGCCGACGTCACGCTGCATTATGCGGTGCGCTCGCGCGGCGAAGCCGCCTATCTCGACGATCTCGCCGCCATGCTCGGAGATCGCCTGGTCGTTCATGCCAGCGATGAAGGCAGACGGCTCGACCTCGATGCGGTGTTTGCGTCATTGCCGCAAGGCGCGCTCGCGTTGTTTTGCGGCCCGATGCGGATGCTGGATGCCGCGCGCCACGCCTGGATCGGCGCGGGCCATCCGCTGCCCGATCTCCGCTACGAGACCTTCGGCTCCAGCGGCACGCTGCCCACCGAGACGTTTCGCGTGCGGCTGAAGGGCTCCGACGTCGAGCTCGAAATCCCGCGCGAGCGCTCGATGCTGGACGTGCTCAATGCCAGCGGTCACGACGTGATGTACGACTGCAAGCGCGGCGAATGCGGCCTCTGCGCCATCGACGTGGTCGAGGTCGACGGCGAGATCGACCACCGCGACGTCTTCTTCAGCGATCACCAGAAGCAAAGCAACCAGAAGATCTGCGCCTGCGTCTCGCGGGCACGGGGCACGATCACGGTGGACACGCTGCTGCGGGCGGATGCGATCTGAGGCAGCCTCTCGAGACCCGGCAGGGTCTGAAGGATTGTAGCCCGGATGGAGCGGAGCGAAATCCGGGGCGGTCTTGCTCCGGCGCGCACTCGTCCCGGATTGCGCTCCGCTCCATCCGGGCTACGAAGCGTCAGCCGCAAGTGACCTACGCCGCAAACGTCGCCCGAAGCTTCTTCGTATCCAGCAGCGCCAGCACGCCATCCACCGACACCGGCCGGCTGATCAGATAGCCCTGCACCTCGTCGCAACCGATCTGCCTGAGATAGTCGAGCTGGTCGGCGGTCTCGACGCCTTCGGCGACGACGGCGATGCGCAGGTCGCGTGCGAGCGAGATCACCGATTTGACGATGGCGGCACAGTCCGGCTGCACCAGCATGTCGCGGATGAAGGACTGGTCGATCTTGATGCGGCTGAACGGCAGCTTGCGCAAATAGGTGAGGGAGGAGAAGCCCGTCCCGAAATCGTCGAGCGCCACAGTGACGCCGAGCTGCAGCAGCGCGTTCAGGACCGGCTCGGCCGAGCCGTATTTCGACAGCAGCATCGATTCCGTGATCTCGATCTCGAGCCGGTGCGGGGCGATCTTCGCCGCCGCGAGCGCCTGCACGACGATCTGGAGGATACCGGCGTTGTGAAATTGCGCGGCCGAGAAGTTCACGGCGACCCTGATGTCGTCCGGCCACTCGGCCACCGTCGCGCAGGCGCGGCGGACGACCCATTCGCCGATCTCGTGGATCAGCCCGGTCTCTTCCGCAATCGGAATGAATTCGCTCGGCGGCACCAGTCCGCGCTCAGGATGTTGCCAGCGCAGCAGCGCCTCGAAACCGGTGATCCGGCTTTCGTCGAGATCGAGGAACGGCTGGAACACGAGGAACAGCTCGTTTCGCGAGATCGCGCCCTCGAGGTCGGATTGCAGCGCCTTGCGATCGCGTGACACCCTGTCGTCGCTGGCCTCGAAGAAGCGGATCGTGCCGGGGCCCGCCTTCTTGGCGCGGTAGAGCGCGGCATCGGCATTCTTCATGACGTCGAGCGGCGTGGTGCCGTCGCGCGGCGCCAGCACGATGCCGACGCTGGTCGCGCCCACGATCTGGCGGCCCTCGATGCGGAACGGTTCAGTGAAGGCCGCGACGAAGCGTTCGGCGATCTCGAGTGCATCCTCGGGACGCGCCAGATTGGCCATCACCAGCGCGAACTCGTCGCCGCCGATGCGCGCGACATGCTCGGCGGCGCGCGTGCAGCGTCGCAGGCGGCTTGCCACCTGGACCAGGAATTCGTCGCCGGCGGGATGGCCGAACTTGTCGTTGACCTCCTTGAAGCGATCGAGATCGAGCAGGAGCACCGCAAACTCCTCGCCGGACAATGCCAGTCGCTTGAGCGCGGCCTCGAGCGTTTCGTTGAAGGCGACGCGGTTCGGCAGGTGGGTCAGAGGATCGAGCCGCACCGTGCGCTCCGCCTCGATCTGCCGCATCACGCGCCGCGCGAACGAGAACGAATTGACGAACACGCCGCGCAGCAGCACGCTGCCGTAGACCACGACGAGGAAGGCGATCAGCAGAAAGGCCAGATCGCCGTTCCTGCCGAGGCAGATCGCGATCCCGACGAAGATCGGGGCCGTGAAGGCGAT
The DNA here is from genome assembly GCF_002936975.1 of Bradyrhizobium sp. AC87j1. Lineage (NCBI taxonomy): Bacteria > Pseudomonadati > Pseudomonadota > Alphaproteobacteria > Hyphomicrobiales > Nitrobacteraceae > Bradyrhizobium > Bradyrhizobium sp. AC87j1. The sequence goes on along the minus strand of NZ_PTFE01000018.1, from coordinate 23,455 downwards.
CGCTGCGATCGGAATGGTGGCGAAGGCGAGCGCGCCGCCGGCCAGCATGCCCGAGCACAGGCAGGTGATAACGAGCTGGCCGCCGGTCGAAGCATTGGCGAAGAAGGCGACCGGGACGATGCCCCAGGCTGCGCCGAGAACGAAGGCATTCCGCACCAGCCGGTGCATGGCGCGGTGCGAGACGAATTGCGGTTTGGTGATGCGGCGCGCCGCGCGGGATTGCAGGCCGAACATGATCGCGCCGCTTGCCACAGCGCATGCCCAGATCAACGCAAAAATCCTGTCCGGCGATTGCCACAATGCGATGGCGAGCACGATGGCGTTGCAGGCATTGGCGAGCATGATGCCGACCGAATAGCCGAGCACCAGCGACATCTGTTCGGCGCGGATATGGCCGGCCACGGCTTCGTCGGTTGCGGGACCGCCAAAGGCCGATAAATCGCCCGCGAACAGCCGCGCGACATAGCTGGTCGTTTGAGTCCGCATTTCAGAGCCTAGCAGGACGGGCCGTTGGTCGGCTCCTCCAGGGAGAATTCGCCGCAAACCTTTGACGAACTATGAATTATCCCTGACTGCGGCCTTCCCCGCGACCACTTCTGCGTGTTCGTGACGTGATATCGATAACAAATCGATACAAATGCGGACTTCGGATTACGGTTGTAACGAGAGCAGGGCGCTCCCCACTAGCTCGCCGTCATGCCCCGGCTTGACCGGGCATCCAGTACGCCGCGGCCTATCGAGGAATCACAACCGTCTCTGGAATACTGGATCGCCCGGTCAAGCCGGGCGATGACACCTGTGTGGAGAGACGTCGTCACCGCCCGAGCTGCTTGGGATCGTAGTAGAACCGCTCCTCGACCAGCTTGTCGCCGCGCCAGGTTTGCCAGGCGATCTCGTCCAGCGTTCGTGAGACACCCTCTGCGTTGGTGAAGCTGAAGTTCCAGCGCGTCGCGACATGGTCGCCGTCGATCAGGCTCGGTCCGATGCGGACGGCCCTGACCTCTTTCGAGGCCGCCAGCACGGCACGCTCCTTGGCGACGAGCTTGTCACGGCCGATCGTCGGGGCGCCGTTGTTCTCATAGGTCGCGGCGTCGGGCGTGCAGAACTGTTCGATCGCACCGATGAAATCCCCGGCCTCCAACCGCTGCGCAAAAGCTTCAACGACGTCACGGCTCGGCATGGCAAACCTCACGATTAAACCGACTGATAGTCGGTAAATACCGACCGATAGTCGAAAAGTCAACTGGCCGTGTTTGGTGAATTCAACTAGACGAGAGCCATGGCGAAACAGGCGGAGCGGCGGGCGGCGACATCGGAGGCGATCCTGACGGCGGCGCGCCGCCTGTTCGGAACGCAAGGCTTTGCTGCCACCACCATGGACGAGATCGCGGAAGCAGCCCACGTCGCCAAGGGCGCGGTCTATCATCACTTCAAGACCAAGGAGGCGGTGTTCGAAGCCGTGTTCGACCAGGTCTCGCGCGACCTCGTCGTCGGGATCGACGCAACGGCTCGCGCCGAGAAGGACGTGCTTGCAGCGATGGTCACTGGCACGCAGCATTATTTCGCGGCGACCGCCAAGGGCCCGACCGGCCAGATCATCCTGCGCGATGGCCCGGCCGTGCTCGGCTGGGAGCGCTGGCGCGAGATCGACGCACAGCATTTTGGCGGCAAGCTGCCGCGGGCGCTTTCGGTGGCGATGGAGGCTGGCCTGATCGCAAAGCAGCCGGTCGAGCCGCTCGCCCGCCTGCTGCTCGGCGCGGTGACGGAGGCCGCGGTCGCCTGCGCCGGACGCGCTGACATCGCAAGGGCGGGCGCGGAATATGCCCGTGCGTTCAGGTCGCTGGTCGAGGCGCTGCGCCTGCGGGAATGATTGTGCTAAGCCACGCGGACGGAAACGCCCCAACCAACAAGAAGACTGACAAGACATGACCATAAACTCCTCCCTCGCGCCGTCCGATCCCGAATTCGACTACATCATCGTCGGCGCCGGCTCCGCCGGCTGCGTGCTTGCCAACCGTCTATCGGCGAGCGGCAAGCACAGCGTGCTGCTGCTCGAGGCCGGCCCGAGGGATTCCAACATCTGGATCCACGTGCCGCTCGGCTACGGCAAGCTGTTCAAGGAGAAGACCGTCAATTGGATGTACCAGACCGAGCCGGAGCCCGAGCTGAAGGGGCGCCAGGTGTTTCAGCCGCGCGGCAAGACGCTGGGCGGCTCGAGTTCGATCAACGGCCTGCTCTATGTCCGCGGCCAGCACGAGGACTATGACCGCTGGCGCCAGCTGGGCAACACCGGCTGGGGCTACGACGACGTGCTGCCCTATTTCAAGAAGGCCGAGAACCAGTCGCGCGGGGCCGACCAGTATCATGGCAGCGGTGGTCCGCTGCCGGTTTCCAACATGGTCGTGACCGATCCGCTGTCAAAGGCCTTCATCGACGCCGCGGTCGAGATCGGTCTGCCCTACAACCCTGATTTCAACGGCGCCACGCAGGAAGGCGTCGGCCTGTTCCAGACCACGACGCGCAACGGCCGGCGCGCCTCGACCTCGGTGGCCTATCTCGGCCCGGCAAAGGCCCGCGGCAATCTCAAGATCGAAACCTCCGCGCTCGGCCACCGCGTGCTGTTCGAGGGCCGCCGCGCCGTCGGCGTCGAATATCGGCAAGGCGCAGCTGTGCGCCGGGCCCGCGCGCGAAGAGAGATCGTGCTGTCGAGCGGCGCCTACAATTCGCCGCAACTGCTGCAGCTCTCCGGCGTCGGCCCCGGTGACCTCCTGCGCAAGCATGGCATCGATGTCGTGCTGGATGCGCCGGGCGTCGGTCACGACCTCCAGGATCACATGCAGGTCCGCATCGTGATGCGCTGTTCGCAGAAGATCACGCTGAACGACACCGTCAATCATCCGCTCCGCCGCACCATGGCCGGCGCGCGATATGCGCTGTTCCGCAAGGGGTGGCTGACGATTGCGGCGGGCACGGCGGGCGCGTTCTTCAAGACCAGCCCGCGGCTGGCCTCGCCCGACATCCAGGTGCACTTCCTGCCGTTCTCGACCGACAAGATGGGCGAGAAGCTGCACGATTTCTCCGGCTTCACCGCCTCTGTGTGCCAGCTCCGTCCTGAGAGCCGCGGCTCCCTGCGCATCCGGAGCGCCGATCCGACGGTGCCGCCGGAAATCCGCATCAACTACATGTCGACCGAGACCGACCGCACCACCAATGTCGAAGGTCTGAAGATCCTGCGCAAGATCTTGAATGCGCCGGCGCTGAAGCCGTTCGTGGTCAATGAGTACGATCCCGGGGCGAAGGTATCCACGGATGCCGAGCTGCTGGATTATTGCCGCGAGCGCGGCAGCACCATCTACCATCCGACCTCGACCTGTCGTATGGGCAATGATGCGCTCGCGGTGGTCGACCAGCGGCTGAAGGTGAGGGGGCTCGACGGCCTTCGCGTCGTCGACGGCTCGGTCATGCCGGACCTCGTATCGGGGAATACCAATGCGCCGATCATCATGATCGCCGAAAAGGCCTCCGACATGATATTGGAGGATGCGCGGTAGAGCAGGATCCGGAAAAGTGGGAACCGGTTTTCCGACAAGATCATGCGCAAATAAAACGGCGCGCAGTGAAAGGACGAGAGCTTGGCTATTCGATTTCGGATCGGCACCCGCAAGAGCGCGATGGCGCTGGCACAGACGGAAGAGATCGCGCGCCGCCTGACCGCCGCCGTGCCCGGTCTCGACGTCGAGATCGTCAAGTTCGACACCACGGGCGATCTCGACCAGACCAGCAAGCTCCTGCCGCATGGCGGCAAGGGCGGCGCCTTCGTGGCGCAGATCCGCGCCGCGGTGCTGTCGGGCGAATTGCGGGCGGCGATGCACTCGCTGAAGGACATGCCGGGCAACGAGGATACTCCCGGCCTCGTCATCGGCGCCACGCTGTCGCGCGATCCGCCCAATGACGCGCTGGTGCTGCGCGACGGGGTGACGCTGGAGGCGCTGCGCCAGTCCCGCGGCAAGGGTTTTAAAATCGGCACCAATGCGGTCCGTCGCGCCGCTTACGCGCGACGCCTGTTTCCGGATGTAGAGGTGATCCACTTCCGCGGCGCCGCCGACACGCGCGTGCGAAAGCTCGACAATGGCGAGAAGCAGCGCCTGCCGGATGGCGGCACGGTGGGGCCGGCCGATGCGCTGATCATGGCGCGTTCGGGCCTCGACCGCGTCGGCCTCGCCGGCCGCATCGCGTACGAATTCACCGCGGCTGAGATGTTGCCGGCGGCGGGGCAGGGCATCGTCGCCGTCGAATGCGCGGCGCAGGACTGGCAGACGCGGCAGATCCTGTCGTCGATCGACGATCCCGCCGCGCATGCCAGCGCGGACGCCGAGCGCGAGGTGTTGTGGGTGCTGAACGGCCACTGCAATTCGCCGGTGGCGGGCTTCTCGACCATCGCGGGCGATCAGATGTCGCTGACCGCATCCGTGCTCGATCTCTCCGGCAATACCATCATCGAGGCTTCGCGCGCAGGCCCCGCCAATCGCCCGCGCGAGCTCGGCCGTGCCGTGGGTCTGGATCTGCTGACGAAAGGCGCCGCCGAGATCATCGAGCGCAGCCGGCCGCGCTAGGCGGCCGCGATCACGAGATCATGCAGGCGTGCGCCTGTTTTGCCCGACGCGTCAAACGCGCGTCTGAGCCACGCGCGGCCGGTCCTGAGTTTTCAATGACTTGTCTACTGTGCATGGGGTTGTTTTCGCGTTTTTGTTTTCGCCCCTGTTGGGGGCGAGCGAACTAGCCCCGCACGCGCTTGATCATCTGCTCGACATGGGCGATCGGCGTTTCCGGCTGGATGCCGTGGCCGAGATTGAAGATCAGCCGCCCTTGGGCAAAATTGGCCAGCGTGTTGTCGACCGCGCGGTCGAGCGCCGCGCCGCCTGTGATCAGCACCAGCGGATCGAGATTGCCCTGCACGGCGACCTTGCTCTGCACGCGTTCGCGAATGAAGCCCGGCTCCGCAGTCCAGTCGATGCTGACCGCGTTGATGCCGGTTGTCTCGACATAGCCAGGCAATTGCGCACCGGCGCCGCGGGGGAAGCCGATGATCTTCGCATCCGGCACCTTGGCCCGCACGCCCTCGACGATGCGCCGGGTCGGCTCGACCGACCAGCGCGCGAACTCGGCCGGCGGCAGCACGCCCGCCCAGGTGTCGAAGATCTGCAAGGCGTTGGCGCCGGCGGCGAGTTGCAACAGCAGATATTGAATCGAGTTCTCGACCAGCACGTCGATGATTTCAGCGAACGCCTCCGGGTGCCGGTAGGCCATCATCCGCGCCGGCGCCTGATCCGGCGTGCCCTGGCCCGCGACCATGTAGGTCGCGACCGTCCACGGCGCGCCGCAGAAGCCGATCAGCGCGGTCTTTGGATCGAGCGCGCCGCGGACGAGCTTGAGCGCCTCGAACACCGGCTCGAGCTTGCCGAAGTCGGCGCGCGCGGCGAGCGTTGCGACCTTCGCCGGGTCATCCAGCGGATCCAGCCGCGGGCCCTCGCCGACCTCGAACCGCACCGAGCGCCCGAGCGCATAGGGGATCACCAGGATGTCGGAGAAGATGATCGCCGCATCGAATCCGAACCTGCGGATCGGTTGCAGCGTCACCTCGGCCGCAAGCTCCGGGTTGAAGCACAGATCGAGGAAGCCGCCGGCCTTGGCGCGGACCTCGCGATATTCCGGCAGATAGCGGCCGGCCTGCCGCATCATCCACATGGGCGGGATGCTCTGGCGCTGGCCGGAGAGCACGTCGATGAAAGGTTTCGTCGCAGATTGGGGCACGAATGGTCCTGAGCAAGGTTATGGCCTCTGATACACCGCTCCGGCCCTCAGCGGAACAGGGGAACCACCGCAATCGGGCCGCGTTGACCAGCCGATGGAGGACATCATGGCTGAGACATTTAATCCCGCGCCGCACGACAAGCACGCCGACGATCTGCGCGAAGCGCTCGTTGCCGACCGCAACGCCAAGCTCGACGCCGGGCTCAGGGACAGCTTCCCAGCATCCGATCCCGTAAGTGCCACCCAGCCGACGCCCTCGAAGGCCGATGCGGAAGCCGACAGTCCCTCGCTCTGGGACAAGGTGAAGGCAATCTTCAGCTAGCGGAAGGCGACGCCGGGATTCCGATCGGCTTGCTAATACCTTGTTAGCGATGTGCTGATCGCGGCGTCCGTAGGACTACTGGAAACCGGGTAGATGGCTGCGTATTCCAGTCGTGATTTCAGAGTTCAATAATAGAAGCGGCAGAGTTTCCGACGATCGGAGAATTCTGCCGCATGAGCCTTGCGACCCAAAGAGCCGGATGGAGCCGCCTGCCGCTGCGCGCGGCGGCGTTCGTCGTGCTGACCTGCGCGACCATCCTCGGCGTCAGCGGCTGGCGGGAATGGGCTGCGCGCGATGCGGTGCTCAGGGGCGCCGAGACCGAGATGGCGAACGTTGCCCGCTCGCTGACCCAGCATGCCGAGGACAGCCTCGATCTGCTGGATTCCGGCGTCGTCGGCGTCGTCAGCCGGCTCGAGATGGACGGCACTGCACCGGCCACGATCGCCAAACTGCGCACCCTGCTGGAAGTACGCAAGAAGGCCATCGAGCGTGTTCACAGCCTCGCCATCATCGACGACCAGGGCAACTGGCTGACCTCACCCGGCACAATCGGCTCAACGCTCAGCGACGATGCGTTTTTCCGCTATCATCAGCTCTCCCCGAAACGAGAGCCCCATGTCGGCCGTCCCGTAAAGAGCCTCCTGGACGGCGAATGGGTCGTCACCCTGTCGCGCCGCTTCAACAAACCCGACGGCAGCTTCGGCGGGGTCGTGCTCGCGACCATCAGCTCGAAATATCTTTCGCATTTCTACGAGCAGTTCGAGATCGGCCGCAACAGCTCGGTGTCGCTCACGCATGGCGATGGCCTGATCATCGCGCGCAACCCCAGCAACGAGACATTCGTCGGACGCAGCGTTTCCGACAAGCCGTTATTCCGCGACGCGAGCCTGCAACGGCCGAGTGGGGCCTACTATTTCAAGTCCCCCCTGGACGGCGCCGAGCGCGTCAGCTTCTTCAAGCGCAGCAGCCGTTTCCCGCTCCTTTTGCTTGCCACAGTCGACAAGGACGAGTTGCTCGCGCCCTGGCGCGCCGCGGCAATCTCCCGCATGCTCTACGTCGTCGCGCTGGTGATGCTGATTGCGGTCATCGGTGCCGTGCTGGTGCGACAGTTGCAGCGGGGCCAGCGCATGGCCGCGGCCCTGGTCGAGAAAGAGGCGCATTTCCGCCTGCTTGCCGAAGGCTCCAGCGACATGGTGACGCGCATCGGGCTCGACGAGCGGCTGCGCTATGTCTCGCCCTCGTCCGCGCGCGTCGTCGGCTGGCGCGCCAATCAATTGATCGGCACGCCGGCGCTCGCGGGCATCAATCCGGAGGATCTGCCGGAGGTCCAGGCGATCGTCGACGCCATGAAGCGTGGCGAGCGGGAGGAGGCGCGCCTCACTTATCGCAACTCGCACCGGCAGAACGGCGAAGTCTGGCTGGAATCGACCATGCGGGTGACGCGCAAGGACAATGGCCGCGTCGACGGCGTGGTCGCGATCTCCCGCGACATCACCGAGCACAAGAAGCTGGAAACCAGGCTCGAGACGCTTGCGATCGAGGACAGCCTCACCGGCCTTGCCAATCGCCGACGCTTCGACGAGCGGCTGAAAGAGGAATGGGCGCGCGCCTATCGCGACCGCTCGAGCCTTGCTTTGCTGATGATCGATGTGGATCACTTCAAGGCCTATAACGACGAATACGGCCATCCGGCGGGCGATGCCTGCCTGCGTCTGGTCGCAAAGATCATCGCGGCCGAGACGCAACGCGCCGGCGATCTGGCGGCGCGCTATGGCGGCGAGGAATTCGCCATGCTGCTGCCCAACACCGATGCCGCCGGCTGCGCCCTTTTCGGCCAACGGATCCGCAGCGCCATCCACGAGGCCGGCCTCGTTCATGCCACCAATCTGGAATCCGGATGCGTCACCGTCTCGGTCGGCGGTGCGACCTGTCGGCCGGCGCTGGAGCGCACGGCGGGCGTGGCCTCGCTGGTTGAGGCTGCCGACCGGGCGCTCTACGCCGCCAAGGATGCAGGCCGCGACCGCCTGGTGATGTCCGGTGAGCTCATGAATTTGATGCCCAAGGCCTCCGGCCAGTAAGACGGCTCAATAATGCGGCGGCGGCTCGTTGGTCGGCCCCGGCGCATTGGCCTCGGCTTCCTGCAGCCGCTCGCCGAGCTCTGCGATCTTCCGCGTCAGCAGATCGATCTGCTTCCACTGCGCGGTGATGGTCTGGTTCAACGTCTCGATCGTATCGTCCTGGTAGGCGAGGCGCGTTTCCAGCGTGTCCATGCGCTCGGCGAGCGTCTTGATCTCATTCGTCACGGCCGTGTCCCTTGTCCCGTTCGCGCAAACCGGATTCTTGCAAGCCAGATTCTTGCAGACCATGGCCGAGCGCGACGCGCTCGTCGAACACGAAGCATTCGCCGCGCCAGCGGCTCTGCGCCTCCGGCACCTCTTCCAGATATTTGAGGATGCCGCCCTTGAGGTGATAGACCTCGGCAAAGCCGCGCGCGAGCAGATGCGCGCTCGCCTTTTCGCAGCGGATGCCGCCGGTGCAGAACATCGCGATCCTGCGGTGCTTTGCCGGATCAAGCTCGACGGCGGCAAAATCCTTGAACTGGCCAAAGCTCCTGATGCCGGGATCGACGGCGCCTTCGAACGTTCCCATCGCCACCTCGAAGGCGTTGCGGGTGTCGAGCAGCAGCGTGTCGGGCGCGGAGATCAGCGCGTTCCATTCGCTCGCATCGACATAGGTGCCGACCTGGCGGGTCGGATCGGCAGCCTCATCGCCAAGCGTGACGATCTCCTTCTTCAGCCGCACCTTGAGCCGCCCGAACGGCATCGCTTCGGCGGTCGAGAATTTCAATTCGAGATTGTTCAGCCTGCCGCCGAACATGTCGCCGTGAGCGAGCTCGTGGGCGAGGGCGTCGATCGCCTCCGGCGCACCGGCGAGCGTGCCGTTGATGCCCTCCTGCGCCAGCAGCACGCTGCCCTTCAGCTTAAGACCGGCGCAGAACGCGCGCAGCGGTTCGCGCAGCTCGCGGTAATCCGGGAGTGCGGCGAATTGGTAGAAGGCGGCGACCTTGATCGAATCTGGATCAGACATGGCGGCTCGTTTAGCAGGCGCAGGCGGCCCGGAAAACCCGCACGGCCGCCGGCCTCGAAAGGTCTATTCGCTCAGCGGATGGCAGCCATTTCCCTGGTATGCCAGCATTGCCGAAGGCCGCCGGAATGTGTCATGTAACCCCGGTTTTTCCGAGATGGCGCGCCATCCGCGCCACGGGCCCAAGAGAGCAAGAATTCGATGAGAAACTTTCATTTCCCAGGCAGGTCCACGGTCCACGCCACCAACGCGATGGTGGCGACCTCGCATCCGCAGGCCTCGCTCGCCGCGATCGAGGTGTTGCGCGAAGGGGGCACTGCGGTGGACGCGGCGGTTGCGGGTTCGGCCCTGCTTGGCGTGATCGAGCCGCAATCGACCGGCATCGGCGGCGACTGCTTTGCGCTGATCCAGCCGCGCGGCGAGGGCAAGATCATCGCCTATAACGGCTCCGGCCGTGCCCCGAAGGCGGCGAACGCCGACTGGTACCTGGAGCGCAAGATCAACTCGGTGCCGCTGACCTCGGCGCATGCCGTCTCGATCCCCGGCGTGGTCGATGCCTTCGCGACCGTCTTGCGCGACCACGGCAAGTTCGGCTTCGACCGGCTGCTCCAGCCAGCGATCAAGGCAGCCGAGGAAGGCTACGTCGTCGCCCCCCGCATCGCCTTCGACTGGAAGAACCAGTTCGAGAAGCTGAAGGGCGGTACCAACACCGTGCGTTACCTGTTGCCGGGCGGCAAGCCACCGGTGGCCGGCGACGTCATCCGCCAGGCCGAGCTCGGTAAGACGCTGCGCGCGATCGCCAAGGACGGCCGCGACGCCTTCTACAAGGGTCCGATCGCCGAAGACATGGTCGAGACCCTCAGGGGCATCGGCGGCCTGCACACGCTCGACGATTTCGCCGCGCACACCACCGAGACGACGACGCCGATCGGCACCATGTACAAGGGCTACGACGTCTGGCAGTGCCCGCCGAACGGACCCGGCCTCACCATGCTGCTGATGCTGAATATCTTGTCGCGGTTCGACCTGACGAAATACGCGCCGCTCAGCATCGAGCGTTTCCATCTCGAAGCGGAAGCCGCGCGCATCGCTTACATGCACCGCGAGCTGCACGTCGCCGATCCCGACCACATGCAGGTCGAGGTCGCCAGGATCCTCGCCAAGGAATTCTGCGACGAGCACATCGCCAAGATCCGCATGGACGGCATGCTCGACCTGCCGAACGTCGCACCGCCGATGAATCCGTCGACGATCTACATCACCGTCGTCGACAAGGACCGCAACGTCTGCTCGTTCATCAATTCGATCGCGCATTCCTTCGGCTCGGCGATCGTCTCGAATAAGACCGGCGTCCTGTTCCAGAACCGCGCCGGCGGCTTCCGCATCCAGCCGGGCCATCCCAATTGCATCGCCGGCGGTAAGCGGCCGCTGCACACGATCATGCCGAGCCTGCTCACCAAGGGCGGCCGCTCCGTGATGCCGTTCGCGGTGATGGGCGGGCAGTACCAGCCGGTCGGCCAGACCCGCGTCGTGACCAACATCCTCGACTATGGCTGCGACGTGCAGGAGGCGATCGACATGCCGCGCGGCCTGCACTACGAGGGCCAGTATCAGCTCGAGGACAGCGTGCCGGCTGCGATCGTCGAGGGCCTGAAGAAGCTCGGCCACAAGACCACCGGCGTGGTCGGCCCGCTCGGCGGCGCGCAGGCGATCTGGATCGACTGGGAGAAGGGCACGCTCACCGGCGGCTCCGATCCGCGCAAGGACGGCTGCGCGCTCGGCTATTGAGCGTTGGCGCGCGGGGTTCCGCGCGCAAGATCAGGAAAAGTTGACGAAGGGCGGCGCGGCATTTGCTGCGTCGCCCTTTCTCGTTCGGAACAGAGTTCATTGCTTCCGGTTAAGGGGCGATGAGCGGTGCAGGCGTGCGCTGCTTTGCAGATAAGCGGCGGAGGCGTCGATGTCCGACACATCAAGTTCCAAACAATCAGCATTCGATCGGCGCGCCTTCATGGCCGGCGCGGCTGGCAGTGTGCTCGTCCCGATCACCGCGCGCGCGGTCACAGAGGAAGCCAAAGCCCCAGCTGCACAGGACCCCTCACTTCCCGTCGACGTCACGCTGCAGGTCAACGGCAAGGACAAGCGCCTGCGCATCGACGCACGCACCACGGTGCTCGATGCGCTGCGCGATCACCTCAAGCTCACCGGCAGCAAGAAAGGCTGCGACCACGGCCAGTGCGGCGCCTGCACGGTGCTGATCGACGGTCGGCGGGTGGTGTCATGCCTGACGCTCGCGCTCGCGGCGGAAGGGCAGGAGATCACGACGATCGAGGGGCTGGCGACCGACGATCGCCTGCACCCGATGCAGCAGGCCTTCGTCGACAACGATGCATTCCAGTGCGGCTATTGCACGCCCGGCCAGATCATGTCCGCCGTAGCCTGCGTCAAGGAGGGACATGCCGGGAACGAGGCCGACATCCGCGAGTACATGAGCGGCAACATCTGCCGTTGCGCGGCCTATCCCAACATCGTCGCGGCTGTGAAGCAGGCCGCGCCCGAGATCATGAAAGGCTAGGCGCATGCGACCCTTTTCGTATCAGCGGGCAACAGACCCTGACATGGCCGTGCAGGCGCTGAGCGCCGCCGCAGCAGCCAACAATCCGTTGACGCAGGCGACAGCCCAGCCGCTTGCCGGCGGCACCACGCTGATCGATCTGATGAAGCTGGACGTGATGCGGCCCGCCGCGATCGTCGATATCAATCCGCTCGCGCAAGCCTGGTCGGCAATCGAGCCGGGTAGCGACGGCTTGCGGCTCGGCGCGCTCGCAAAGATGTCCGACGTGGCCGCCCATGCCGAGATCCAGCGCAATTATCCGGTGATCGCCAATTCCCTGAAGCTCGCCGCCAGCGCCCAGCTGCGCAACATGGCGACGCTCGGCGGCAACGTGATGCAGCGGACGCGTTGCAGTTATTTCCGCGACGTCTCCTATGAGAATTGCAACAAGCGCAATCCCGGCTCCGGCTGCGCCGCCATGGACGGCGTCAACCGGATGCATGCCGTGCTCGGGACGTCCGATCAGTGCATTGCGACCTATCCCGGCGATTTCGCGCAGGCGTTGATCGCCCTCGATGCGGTGGTCGAAATCACCGGCAAGGGCGGCATGCGCAGCATGCCGTTCGCGGAGCTGCACAAGGCGCCGGGCAATTCCCCCGACATCGAGACCACGCTTCAGCCCGGCGAACTGATTTCGGCCTTCTCGATCCCGGGCCGCTGGCCGCGCTCGGTGTATCTCAAGGCGCGCGACCGGCAATCCTATGAGTTCGCACTGTCATCGGCTGCGATCGCGCTTGACGTGCAAGACGGCACGATCCGGGATGCGCGCGTCGGGCTCGGCGGCGTCGCCACCATGCCCTGGCGGGCGCGCGAGGCGGAGGCGCTGCTGAAGGGACAAAAGTTCGACGAAGCTCTGGCGCAACGCGTCGCTGATGCCGCTTTTGCAGACGCCCGCGGCCGCCGGCACAACAGCTTCAAGATCGCGCTCGGCAAGCGCGTGGTGGCGCGCGCGCTCCAGCAGGCCGTAACGATGGAGATCTGATCATGACCGCTGCAGCTCCCTCGCCCAAGGCGAATATGGGCCAGCCCGTGCCGCGCTATGATGCGGCTGCAAAGGTCACGGGGCGGGCGACCTACGCCTCCGACATGCCGCTGGACAATCCGGCCTACGCATTCCTGGTCACCAGTGCGATTGCCAACGGCCGCATCGACCGTTTCGATCTCGATGAGGCCAAGGGTGTCCGCGGCGTAATCGAGATCATCACGCACGAGAACGCCCCGAAGCTGAAGGAGTCGAAGCTGTTCAGCAATGGCGGCTATGCCGGAACCACGATCCAGCCGCTAAAGTCGGCCGACATCGCCCATGACGGCCAGATCATCGCTGTCGTTGTCGCGGAAAGTTACGAGGCCGCGCGCGAGGCCGCCAATCGTGTCAAGGTCAGCTACACCGCCACGGCGCCGAGCGCGAGCTTCGGCTCGGCGGGGACGACCACGGCAGCCGCAAAGGGCCAGAATGCGCAGTTCAAGGAAGACCCCGCGGTCGGCGATTTCGCCAAGGCATTCGATGCGGCCGAGGTCAAGCTCACCGCCGCCTATGACACGCCGACGCAGCACCACAATCCGATGGAGCTGTTTTCGACGAGCTGCGCCTGGATGGGCGACAATCTCGTCATCTACGAAGGCAGTCAATTCGTCTACGGCTTGAAGCACGGCGTCGCCGAGCAGCTCGGTATCGACGCCGACAAGGTACGCGTGGTCAATCCCTATGTCGGCGGCGGCTTTGGTTCGCGCGGCCCGATGACGCCGCGGACCGCCATCATCGCCGGCATTGCCAAACGCCTGGGCCGCCCGATCAAGCTGGTCCCGACCCGCGATCAGGGTTTTACCATTACGACCCATCGTGCCGAGACGCGTCATGAGATCAAGCTTGGCGCAAACCGGGACGGCAAGCTGCTGGCTTTGAGGCATGAGGGCGCCGAGGTCTCCTCGCGCGCCGACGCCTATTGCGTCGGCGGCACCAAGACGACGACGCGGCTCTATGCCTGCCCGAACGTCGACAGCCTGGTGTCGATCGTGCGTGCTGACCGCAACACGCCGGGCTTCATGCGCTCGCCGCCGGAGGTGCCGTATCTGTTTGCGCTGGAGAGCGCGATGGACGAGCTCGCGGTCAAGCTCAACATGGATCCTGTCGAGCTCCGCCGCATCAACGACACCAATGTCGAGCCGATCGGTGGCAAGCCCTACACCTCGCGCTCGCTGATGGCGTGCTTCGACGAGGCCGCCAGAGCCTTCGGCTGGGCGCAGCGCTCGCCGCAGCCGAAATCGATGTCGGACGGCGACTGGCTGATCGGCTATGGCTGTGCCGCGACCTGCTATCCGACGCAGATGGGGCCGTCGGCCGCGCGCGTGCGCCTCCAGCGCGACGGCCGGACCCGGGTCGAGATCGCCGGCCACGAGATCGGCACCGGCGCCTATACGGTCATCGCCCAGACCGCGGCCGAGCGCCTCGGCGTGCCCCTCGAGAAAGTTGCCGTCTTCATGGGTGACAGCGATCTGCCACCGGCGCCGGTTGCCGGCGGCTCGAACTCGACCGCGAGTACCTGCTCGGCGGTGATGATGGTGTGCGACCAGATTCGCCAGCGCCTGTTCAAGGCCGCGATGCCGGCTCAAAGCCTGACCGACCGGGCCAAGGAGACCGTGGGTCTCGGCCAGACACCGGCCACGCAAGCGGCGAAGGGCGATCGTCCGCTCGATATCGAGAAGGCCTTCGATCGGCTCGGTGTCGGCGTCGTCGAGGAATATGGCGAGTGGAAGCCGGAAGGCGCGCCGCTAGATTCCTTCCGCGCCATGCACAACGGGCAGGTGCGGCTCGTCGGCGGTCACGCCATGAAAGACCAGATCGCCTACGCATTCGGCGCCGAGTTCGTCGAGGTCCGTGTCAATCGCTTCACCCACGAAATCCGCTGTCCTCGCCTCGTCGGTGCGTTTGCGGCGGGCAGGATCATGAATCCGCGCACGGCGCGCAGCCAACTGATGGGCGGACTGATCTGGGGCATGTCGTCGGCATTGCTGGAGGGCACCGAAATCGACGAGCGCAATGCGCGCTACGTCAATGACAATCTTGCCGACTACCTCGTGCCCGTGAATGCGGACGTCGCCGGCGTCGAGGTCATTTTGCTCTCCGAGCAGGATGACCGCATCAATCCCGTCGGCGTGAAGGGCCTCGGCGAGCTCGCCAATGTCGGCACCAATGCCGCGATCTGCAACGCGATCCACCATGCCACCGGCCAGCGCATCCGCAAGCTCCCGGTTCGGCTGGAAAATATCGAGGTGTGAGGGGTGGAAACCGCACCCGCGTTGCGCTAGACACCTTCCGCCTCAAACGGAAGGTGCCTTATGCAGCGTTTCCAGCGCGCGCTCCTCACCCTGATGTCGGCACTCGCGATCACGGTGATCGCAGGCGTGTCGCATTTCGTTTCCACCACGGCCTCGGCCCAGACCGCAGGAAAGACCATGACCACAGCTTCAGGCTTGCAGATCATCGATTCCAACGTCGGCACCGGTGCCTCGCCGCAGCCCGGCCAGATCTGCGTGATGCACTATACCGGCTGGCTCTATGAGAACGGCCAGAAGGGCAAGAAATTCGATAGCTCCGTCGATCGCAAGGAGCCGTTCGAATTCCCGATCGGCAAGGGCCGTGTCATCGCCGGCTGGGACGAGGGCGTCGCCTCGATGAAGGTCGGCGGCAAGCGCACGCTGATCATCCCGCCGCAGCTCGGCTACGGCGCCCGCGGCGCCGGCGGCGTGATCCCGCCGAACGCGACGCTGATGTTCGACGTGGAATTGCTCGCGGTGAAATAACTGACGTCTCCACGTCGTCATGCCCGCGCTTGTCGCGGGCATCCACGTTCTTTCTTCGTGCTGCTAAGACTTGGATGGCCGGGTCAAGCCCGGCCATGACGGAGATAATCGATACGAACAAAAAGACCGGCCGAAAGGCCGGTCTTTTCGCGTTCAGTCCTGCGCGCGCTATTCCGTCGCGCGCTTTGCCCCGGCCGCCGCGCGATCGATCGCGTCCTTTGCGGCGTCCTTGGCATCGCCCATGGCCTGCTGGCCCTTGCCCTTCACTTCCTGGACCACGCCTTCGCCCTTCATGCGGTCGGAACCGGTGGCTTCACCGATGCCCTGCTTGGCCTTGCCGATCGCCTCGTTGGCGTTACCCTTGATCTTGTCGGTCGTGCTACCCATGAAACTCTCCTTCCATTCTGCTCGCAAAGACAACGTCCCGCAGCTACGAGGGTTCCGATTTTGGCATGGCTCGCGAGTGCGGCTTCGGGTTAGGTTGCCGCGCACGGAACCAACAGAAAGCAAGTCCCATGACCGGCCATGACCATTCGCATTCCCACCATGACCACGATCACGACGATCGCTGGAAACATGACGGCGTGCGCGTCATTCCCGGTAACCAGCTCGATACCAACGTGCCGTCGACGGCGGGCATGGACCGCGCGGCCGCGATCAATTTCGCGCGCGTCGGCGCCCAGAAATTGTGGGCCGGCACCGTCAGCATCAAGCCGGATGCCAAGACCGGCGCACACCATCACGGCCACCTCGAAAGCGTCATCTACGTGGTGAAGGGCAAGGCGCGGATGCGCTGGGGCGAGAGCCTGCAATTCACCGCGGAGGCGGGCCCCGGCGATTTCATTTTCGTCCCGCCTTACGTGCCGCATCAGGAGATCAATGCCAGCCCGGACGAGGTGCTTGAATGCGTGCTGGTGCGCAGCGACGGCGAGGCGGTGGCGATCAACCTCGACATCGAGCCGGTTGAGAAGCCCGAGACCGTGCTGTGGGTCGACCCCATCCACCGGGATCCGAACGAGAAGAAGTAAGACCGCCCCGCGATGGGAGGCGCGATCGTCTCCGGGGGGTGAAAAAATATTCGGAAGCTGTGTCGGGTGGCCCCCCGGCGATCCGTCCTTGGGCAGAACCCGCCCAAGGAGCTTCCGATGCCCAGGATGATCTTCCTCAATCTTCCCGTGACCGACCTCAAACGTGCGACCGCCTTCTATGAGGCGGTCGGCGCGACCCGGAACCCGCAATTCAGCGACGACACGGCGAGCTGCATGGTCTTTTCCGAGGCCATCTACGTGATGCTGGCGACCCACGACAAATTCCGCCAGTTCACGCCGAAGCCGATCGCAGATGCCAGGACCTCGAACCAGGCGCTGTTCTGCCTGTCCGCCGACACCCGCAACGAGGTCGACGCGATTGTCGGCAAGGCAGAGGCGGCGGGCGGGGTGGCCGATCCCAGCCCGAAGGACGAATACAGCTTCATGTACGGCCGCAGCTTCGAGGATCCGGATGGTCACATGTGGGGTGTGAACTGGCTGGACATGGCGGCCGTCCCTCCGCAGCCCGCCATGGCGAATGCCTGATCGCAGCCCGTCGAACGCTAAACCAACGAGGAACATTCACGATGTCCAAGGTCGTACCCTGCATGTGGTTCAACGGCGATGCCGAGGAAGCCGCGAAGTTCTACGTCTCGCTCGTGCCGAATTCGACGATCACGCACGTTCAGCGCAATGTTTCGGACGGGCCCTCCGGCAAGGAAGGCTCCGTGCTCGTCGTCGAGTTCACGGTCGCTGGTCAGCCGCTGGTCGCGCTCAACGGCGGGATGAAGATGGAATATACCCACGCCATTTCGCTGATGATCCATTGCGACGACCAGGCCCAGGTCGACAGCGTCTGGAATGCGTTCCTCGCCGATGGCGGCAAGGAAGAGCAATGCGGCTGGCTCCGGGATCGCTGGGGTGTGGCCTGGCAGGTCGTGCCGAAGGTGATGTTCGAATTCCTGTCGAGCCCGGACAGGGCGGCGGCCGCGCGCGCGATGCAGGCCATGATGAAGATGGTGAAGCTGGACGTCGACGTGCTGCGCCGCGCGTTCGAGGGCTAGTCGGCGGCGTGACGACGACACAGGTGCCGTTTGGTGGGCAAAGGCGCTCTTGCGCCGTGTCCACCATTCATCCCCGTTTGAGAGAGTTGGTGGGCACGCTTCGCTTTGCCTACCCTACGAGACTGAGCTTGCCGCTAATAATTTATCCGTAGCCCCACGCCGCCGTGGATGGTGTTGCCGACGGGCTGTGGGCCGAGCGTGCCGTTGGCGAAGAGATCCACGACCCAGCCCTTCTGCACGCGGAAGCCGAGCCGCCCGCCATATTCGAACCAGCCCTGGTTGCCCATGGTCGGCACCACCACGCCGTCGCCGGTCACGGTGGCGACGATGCCGCTGCGGCTCGCAAACGACTGCACCCAGCCGCCATTGATGTTGGTCTCGACGTTGCTGCCGAACAGATGCGTCCACTGGCCGCCGATCTTGACCAGGCTGGTACGGTCGGTGCCGGTCGCGATGGTGGCGTCGAACGGGTTGAAGGCCACGGCATTGTCGCTATAGCCGGACACGCGCTGCCAGAGCTGCCAGACCTCGATCGAAGCTGCGACCTCGTCGCGCGGCGACACGCGGCTTATCCAGCCGGCGCGGCCGTAGACCGCGTAGTTCGAAGCGTTGGTCGAGCTCGTCACGCTCACCGGACCGAGGCTGGTGTTGTAGCTGCGGGTATAGCGCGCCTTCTCCCACGGCGTCAGGATCGTTCCGACGTCGAAGAACGGACGTGACGATCCCCAATCGGTGAAGTCGTAGCGCAGCGCAAAGGCGCCGATCGGCGCGCTCGTGATCTTGTAGCCGCCCTCGTTGTAGTGCGTGTAGGCGATGCCGGCGAGCAGCGACAGATTGTTGGTAAGCTCCTTGCGGCCGTGGATGCCGGCCGAGAACGATCCAGCCGAGCCGAACGCGCTGATGCAGTCGCTGCAATTGACCTGCTCGTTGACGCCGAGCAGGACCGTGCCGAGCACCCGGTTGGTGATCATCTGGTTGAAGCGCTGGCCCGCGAGGCCGCCGATCGAATTGCCGCTGGAATCGGCCCCGGTCGGTGTCGGGCTCGGCGACGGATATGGACTCGGCGATGGGGAAGGATAGGGGCTCGGCGAAGGGGAGGGTGAGGGCGACGGAGAATATGTCGGCGTCGGAGACGGTGAATACGTCGGGTAGGGCGTCGGCTCGCCGCATCCGATTTCGCAGGTCGCTTGAGCTGCGGCGGGACGAATGTCGAGCGCGACAAACGCCAGCGCAGCGGCCGCGGTCAGCAGGCCGGTGAGGGCGAAGAGCCGAAAGCTGATTTTCGCCATCGTCAGCGCCCGCACAGCATGCCGTCGTCCTGGACGGCCGGCGTGATGGTCGGCGAGGCGCCCGCATATTGGTTCACCGCGCACAGCCCGGCACTTGCGGCGCAGTTGGCGGCAAAGGTCCAGGGCGGCGTGTTGGTCTTGGTGATGCTGACCTTGCCGCCGGTCGATGTGATGATTGCGGTGTCGCCCGGCTGGGTGAGCTGCACGCATTGTGAGCTCGTTGTGCAGACGCTGGCCGCGCCGTCCTGAAGCACGACGACGGAGCGTCCCCGCTGCGAGAGGATGTCGAGCGTGGTGCCGCGCACGCCGATGGTCGCAAGCGGCGTCGTGATCTTGTAGGCGGTCTTCTCGGAATGTCCGGTGACGAAACGGAACGCGCCTGTTGTCATGCGGATCGCGACGTCGCGATAGCTGCGCTCGTCGTTGAAGACGGTGCGGTCGAGCTTGAGCGTGGCGCTCGGACCGAGCGACAGATTGGTGCTGTCGGCCATCACGAAGCGCGCGGCGCTGTCGGCGCCGGTGCGCACGGTCTCGTCGCGCAGCATGCTGTCGCCGACACTGATCGGCGTGGTAGCCGCGGCCACCCGCACCACTTCGTTCTGGATCACGACGGCTTCGCCGACGCGCGTCTGCGCCAGCGCAGCAGGCGCCGCGCACAGTGCGGCCGACAACAGGGTGGAGAAAAGCCAGAAACGCAAATTCATTTCACAACCGATCGAGGTGCCCCTGATCGTACCGGATCGCGCGCGCTTCTGATGTGGCGAAATTATCACAAGCGGCGCGGACGTGCGTTATGCTTAGTGACAGCCGCGGCGGAATGCGTTCAATGAAAACCGCGATCCTTATTTTTGTCCGCGGTGACGCAAATTTGCCACGCAAAACATCCCCACAGCAGCCGCTTGAACGGTCCGCAGTTCCGAGATTGTCGCGAAGCGCAGTGGTTGCTGTCGCTATTTTCCTAGCTGCCCATCTCGCGCTGCTGATCGGGCTGACGACGCCGGAGAAGTTCGTCTTCGACGAGGTGCACTACGTGCCGGCGGCGCGGCAGATGCTGGCACCGGCGATGTCGCAGGCGATGCTCAATCCGATGCATCCGCCGCTTGCCAAGGAACTGATCGCGGCCTCGATCGCGGCCTTCGGCGACAACGCGCTCGGCTGGCGTTATCCCGCGACATTGTTCGGCGCATTGGCGATCGTCGCAATCTATCTGTGCGGCCTCGCGCTGTTCTCCGCGCAAGGGCCCGCGATCGCCGCGGCGCTGATCGCCGCCTCGAACCAGATGCTGTACGTGCAGGCGCGCATCGCCATGCTCGATATCTTTGCGCTCGGCTTCGGTCTGCTCGCGACTGCCGCCTTCATGCACGGCTTTCGACGGGAGCGGCCGCAGGCGCTGTTCGCGCTCGCCGGCAGCCTGTTCGGTTGTGCTGCGGCCTGCAAATGGAGCGGCCTGTTTCCGCTCGGCGTCTGCATCGTCATCGTTGCGGTGATCCGCCTGATGCAGGGCTGGCGCACGCTGTTCGCCGACGCGAAGCCGGACGACTGGTACCGGCCGGACCTCTGGCCCGGCCTGAGGCTGCATCATGTCGCGCTCTGCTTCGCCGTCCTGCCAGCGATGACATATCTTGCGGCTTTCGTTCCGCTCTACGGCGTGTCGTTGCCGGATCTGATCGAGGCGCAGCGCCGGATCTTCGCCGACAACACCACCACCGCGATCGCCGGACACACCTATATGAGCGCGTGGCCATCCTGGCCGCAGCTTGCGCGCCCGGTGTGGTTCCTGTTCGACAAGACGGGAGAGGACAACGTCTCCGCGATCGTCTTCCTCGGCAATCCACTGGTGTTGTGGCCGGCTCTGCTCGCACTCGCGCTCGTGCTGCGCGATTTCATCGTGCTGCGCCGCTGGGATGCGTTCCTGATCGCGGCGTTCTATTTCGGTCCCTGGCTCGCCTGGGCGTTGCTGCCGCGTACGCTCGGGTTCATCTACTACTACCTGCCGGCCGCCACCGCGGCGTCGCTCGCGCTGGTCTATGTGCTGCGCCGGGACGGCCTGCCGCGCTGGCTGCTGTGGGCCTATGTCGGTGTCGCCGCGATCGGCTTTGCGGTCATGCTGCCGATCTCTGCGGCCTTCATCGGCACGTCGATGCGGAGCTTCAGCCGGCTGATGCTGTTCCAGAGCTGGATATGACATCGCCGCCTGCCGGGGTGGCAGGCGGCGTGTCTTCTGTCGCGATCAAATCGAGATCACTTAGACGCGGTCTTGGTGTCCATGTTCACGACCTGGACGCGGCGGTTGACCGGGTCGGCGCCGTTGGCAGTGTCCTTCAGCTTGGTCTCGCCGTAGCCGACGGTGACCAGATCGGTGCCGTTGAGGCCGTAGTTCTGCACCAGGTACTTCTTGATGGTGTCGGCGCGCCGTTCGGAGAGGCCTTGATTGTACTCTTCGCCGCCGGTCGCATCGGTGTGGCCGGCGACCACAAAGGTCGAGCCCTTCAGCGCCGGATCGGACAGCGCCTTGCCGAGCGCCTGCACCGAGGTCATCGAGGTCTTGGCGATATCGGCGGAGTTATAGTCGAACTGGATTTCCAGGTCGATCTTCGGCTTGGTCGCGGCGAGCTCGGCGATCTGCTCGCGCTCGCCCGTCGAGAGCGACCGGGTCGAGCGGTTGCGCACGGTGTTCAGGAATGTCGATTCCTTGGCCTGCACCGCCGGATCGGCCTGCGGACCGGCGGACAGGCCGCGGGTCGCCGGCTTCGGCTTCAGTGCATCCAGGATCTGGCCCGTGGAGACATTGTTGTCACCGGCCACTGCCAGGCCCGCCGTCATCGACAGCGCGGCGGAAAGAGTTATCGCGTTCAGTCCAAAGAACTTATCAAAACGGGTCATTGTCGTATCCTCGCTGTTACGCCTGATAGCGATTTGATGCTGCGAGCATAGGGCAGGTTCAAAGGTCCTGATGTGATCTTGGTCACGGTGGCTACAGCCGGTTCCGGGCCCATCCTAGCGCATTCCCGGGCGTTCGGGCATCGGACCGGCGCGTTTCGCGATGGCCCCGGGGACAGGGCCGATCGGACCAATAGCAGTCGTCGCACGCTCCGCGGTGTGGGTTCAAGCAGCGGCAATCCCCGGTGTGATTGAAATCACCTTGCGAGCAGGCTCATTCCCCTCCGTGCCGTGGGAGGTGGCTGACCAAGGGTCCCGGCGCAGGCGATGGCCGGCAGACTCGGCGCCGGAAACCTCTGCACACCGATCGTCGCAAAGCCGTCGCCGCTTGGCCCGGCCGTGAACAAGAAATCGGCCAGATGCGCGCCTAGCAGGACGTTGTCCCCGCCAATCTCCGAATGAAGGAGCCGAGTTCCGTCCAGTGCCGAGGCCAAGTGACTATCAGCGTGACTACTTCAATCGCAGCGGCCCGCCGGATCGGACAGTGTCCCTGAGCTCAATGCCCATCTATATCGGTGCGGCCATGATCGCGGTGGCGATCCTGCTGTCGACGCTGATCACGGGGCTGACCTCCCGCTATGTCGGACTCGAAGCGCCGACCGACGAGAACGTGTGGCTGGTCGACCGCCTCACCGGCAGCGTCTATCGCTGCCAGGCGGAGGGGCGCGGCAAGGCCCTGTGCGAGCCGGATGTCGCCACCGGAAGCCTCGGGGACCGGCCCAAGACCCCGAAGGATGGCCGCTAGGCCCTCCGCCTTCGCACCGCAGCAAGAAAATTGTCTTCTCCGCGAAACGTCGGCGCGAGAGAATACGTAATTGCGAAGGCCGGCATGACGCCGGTTTTGTTTTACGGAGGAGACTTTTCGATGAAGATCTTGCTCACGTCTGCAGCCTTTGTCGCGTTCACCCTTTCGTTGTCCCCCGCGTCCGCCGCGATGATGGCGTGCACCAAGGACAACATGATGAAGTCCGCAGCCATGATGGGCGGTACGCCCGACACGCCGGCCAAGATGGCGGCGAACAAGGAAATGGCCATGGCCAACACCGACATGAGCAACGGCAAGATGAAGAGCGCCTGCATGCACTATATGAAGTCGCAGAAGGCGATGACGATGAAGTAGGCGCGAGGCGCGCCGCATCCGGCCGCGCTGTCAGCAGATGGCAGCGCGGTTTTTTTGACTGCTGCCTCGAGGTCTTCTTTTTCTTCTTCTTTTTCTTGGCGCGAATCCCGCTACATTCCTCCCCGCAATGTCACGCGCGCCCAAACCGCTCCACCTCACCACGACACAGGCCCGGCAGATCTGGCTGGATGCCCAGCGGCTGGATGAGCGCGCCCCGTTCGGCGAGGGAGCGCAGGCCGTCGCGGACGCGGTCGCTCATCTCGGCTATGTGCAGATCGACACCATCAACGTGATCGAGCGCTGCCATCACCACATCCTGTTCAGCCGTATCCCGTCCTACCGGCGCGCCGATTTGCGCCACGCCCAGAGCGTCGACAGAAGCGTG
>NZ_PTFE01000190.1:0-5141 GCF_002936975.1 Bradyrhizobium sp. AC87j1 | reverse complement strand
AGGAGCGTCCCGAATTCGGCAATCCCGCCGCGTTCAACAGCTCGATCCCCGAATCCTATTGGCTGTCCTTCACCGTCACCTGCCGCGATCCACTCTTCTTCGACCGGATGGAGGCGTTCTCCGGCAATCGTGCGGGCACCGGCGGCCTCGTCACGTTCAGGGATTCCAACTGGCTGATGTCGGTCGTGCTCTATCACCAGCCGCATTTCGCCGGACAGCCGAAGAATGTGCAGGTGTTCTGGGCTATGCGCTGCATCCCGACCGCGTCGGCAATTTCGTCGCGAAGCCGATGTCCGATTGCGGCGGCGCGGAGATACTGAAGGAGCTGTGTGGCCATTTGAATTTCGATGTGGGCGTGTTCAAGGACGCGATCTGCGTGCCCTGCCGCATGCCCTACATCACCAGCATGTTCATGCCGCGCAACCTGACCGACCGGCCGCTGCCGGTGCCGGTGCCGAAGAATTCGGTCAACCTCGCTTTCGTCAGCCAGTTCGTCGAAATTCCCGACGACGTCGTGTTCACCGTCGAATATTCGGTGCGTGCGGCGCAGATAGCGGTCTATCAGCTCATGAAGATCGATCGCCCGGTGCCGCCGGTGACGCGGCACGACAAGTCGCTCGCGGTGATCTTCGCGACGCTGGAGAAGGCGTTCGCGTGACGCGTTCCCTGGACGGCGTCGCCATTGCGCGACTGCAAGCGGCAGGCCGCCGTGAATAACGGCGCCCCTGACAAGACGTTTTCGGCCCCGATGCGGCCGCCATGCGCTTCGACGATGGCATGCGCGATCGAGAGGCCTATGCCCACGCATTGCGCCTTGATCGTGAAAAACGGCTCGAAGATCCGGGCCACTTTCCCCGCAAGGATGCCGTGACCTGCGTCGGTGATAGAGACAAGGGCGAGGTTGCCCTCGGCGAGACTGGTTCGCCGAGCAGGACCATGTCGCCACGCGAGTGTCTGCGGGCCGGCTCCGTGACCTGGCAAGGGTCACGCGGTGATCTACTGCAAGAGCCTCGATCTCGCCCGTTTCCTGGGATCGGACTGGAGGCGGGCGCGGTGCTGGGGGCTGATGAGAGCCATTCTGCGGCGCGAGCGCGGGTTGCTCTTCGTCGCCGAAGTCGAGGCGCGCCAGCGCATATCGGAGCTCGCCCAACCGCCACGCGACCGCGGGAGAGATGTCCGTTTCACCCGCACACGAGCTGAACCAGCCGCTCGCCGACATTCTGATCAATGCCGAACCGGCCCAGCATTCTCAGCCAACGAGCAGGGAGACGGTACCAACGCTAACAACATCATTGTGGCCAGCCAGAACGCGTTCAGCGTTCTAGCCAGGATGTAGCGTTGGTGCGGGCGCCTGCAAGCCATTCTTTTGTCGGAGTCGCGCACTACTCTTCATTTTTGAAAAATGGAGAAGTTAGGTGGCAATTGGGACAGTGAAGTGGTTCAATCCGACAAAGGGCTACGGGTTCATTCAACCGGATTCGGGCGGCAATGACGTCTTTGTCCACATCTCCGCGGTTGAGAAGGCTGGTTTTACTTCGCTCGCAGAGGGCGCAAAAGTCAGCTTCGACATCGTGAAAAATCGCGGAAAAGACTCGGCGGAAAATCTACGAATCGAGTGATGCGCCACCCATTGTGTTGCTCAACAGAAAGGCCGCAGTGGTACGCCGCTGCGGGCGGCCGAGGAGATCGATCGAAATCGGCCGATGGATAAGGCGCTGTTGTTCGCGTGGGCGTGCGCTCTAATCCTCTTGGTACTGTTCGTCGCGCTGTACCTTCCTTGGTAGTAAGTTGCCGATGGCGACTCGCCCCCGCGCTGCCTGCGAACCGAGACTGATTGCCGCGTCACCACCCTATCCTGGTAGTCGCTCTAGGGCATTCGTCCGGATGATACGTCGCCCGGTCAGCTTCTTTCGTCGCTGAGGCTGGCCGCGTAGAAGTTAGCGGTGCGTGACAAGGACAGCGCTCTACCTCCAACGCTTCGGGCGCCGAGTCACGTGGCCGCTAACGTCCCCGCTGTTTAGGTCGCGCGGCTGCCACCGTGAGCCCGGTGTGATCCTTGAGGCCATCGATTACCTTGAGCGCGGCTTCGAGTTCATCTCGAAGATGCTTCGTAATCCGCAGAATGCCGCTCGCGAGCTCCTCGTGGCTGATTTCTGCGCCGTGAGCAACTTTTTAGTTCGAGGTCGCTTATAGCTTCGTCGATCTTGCGCAGCGAGAATGTGCTAGGCATCATCCGGCTCCGTCCTGATTAAGGGTCCGGCATCCGCCGAACCACGCCGTTAAATGCGTCCGCTACACGGTTGAGTAAAGCGGGTGGCGTTGCGGGAAATTCTGTCGCCATCTCGCGTCTGAGCGCCTCGAATTCGGATAAGGTCGAAAGAGGGCAATCCGCCACCGCGTCCATTTTTGAGCAGATAACTTCAACCCGGGATCGCCAAACGGCCAGCTGTTCTTCAGTTGACTGTGGCCCGTACGTGTCTCTGCCGGTGTATGGCTTGGCCTACGGACGTAGTCCGTGAATGCTTGGATTGCCGCTACCACTTCGGTTCTAGGCACGGCGGTTAGTCCTATGAGCGGAGCCAGCTCGAACATTTGTAGGCCGAGCACTTTGATATGGCATGCACGCGGGAGCGCGGCAACCCACTGGTGCTGGTAGGTGCTTGGGAGACCCTTCGCCGATACAACTTGGTGGCCCCCCTGGGAATTTGAGCCTCTCGGGAGCGAGCGCGGTCAGCTTCTTTCGTCGCTGAGGCTGGCTGCGTAGAA
Organism: Bradyrhizobium sp. AC87j1; assembly: GCF_002936975.1. Lineage (NCBI taxonomy): Bacteria > Pseudomonadati > Pseudomonadota > Alphaproteobacteria > Hyphomicrobiales > Nitrobacteraceae > Bradyrhizobium > Bradyrhizobium sp. AC87j1. The sequence continues at coordinate 2,375 of NZ_PTFE01000190.1, read as the reverse complement.
GTTAGCGGTGCGTGATAGGGACAGCGCTCGTCTGCAATCGGGCGCCGAGTCACGCGGCCGCTAGCTTCACCGGCGGCGCGGGTGTGGCAGGACAGCGTCCGATTCCCGCCCAGATGACCGGCGCCGAGTCGCGCCCGTGCTGCTTACCGGTGTGAGACTGGGATCATACGGGGCACTCGGCTAGGAGCGGGAGAACATTGTCTGGTTGAATGTCGTCGGCCGTCGTCTTGATGTACTTGTGTTGTGCGTGGCCCTAACCACACCAACCCTGCGTCCATTTTCTTCGACATAGAACTCCCATTCGGCGCTCTCGATATCTCTGACAACCTCGTCGATGGATCGCTTCCACGGCTTTCCATCGGGGTTTACTCCGCCGACATGTGTTATTCTTTCGTGAGGTTTCTTTATGTCCGTCTTGTTGGCGTAACGAATGCGTGCGCGTTTGGCCATTTGAGTCTCTCCCAAATCTGCAAGCCTGAGGCGCTAGCTTAGACGGGGGCGGTCAATTCGACCGGCTACTAATTTAGGTAGGTGCTCTGCTGTATTTCTCGACAATACAAATTGGTCGCACCTTGGGACTTGGACCTCTCAGGAGCAAGGTGGCCAGCCACAGTCTTCGAGGGGGCTGGCCACCTTCGCTTGCGGCGCCACCTTACAAGGTAGCACAGGCCAACGGAATGCGCACATTCGAGCGGCACATCACGTCTCTGCGGTCGCAAGCGCTTGCGGTGCTTGCAGCCAATCAGGCCCGTGCGGCCGATCAGTCTTTGAGCCAAATAGATCGCCAAGTCGCGACGTTTAATGCCAGGGAGGCGCACGCGGTGCTGGGCATACTCGACAACTTGAAACCCAACCTCGGGCCGGAAGAGGCGAGGAAGATCACTGCGCGCATACGCACGCTTCTAGAGTGGGACGTGTGAGTGCCAACCGGTTTGGGTGCGACGCCTGTGAGACTTTCGCCAGCGAGTCGCGCCCGCGCTGCTTGCGACCGGGGACTGATCGCCAAGTCACCGCCCTGTCTTGGTAGTTGCTCTAGGGCGTTCGTCCAGAAGATAATCCCCGTCAGCTTCTTCCGCCCGCTTGAGGCTGGCCCGTGTTGAAGTTAGCGGTGCGCGGTAGGGAGAGCGCTCATCGGTCCACTTTAAAGCGCCGAGTCGCGCTGCCGCTAACTTCATTGGCAGTGCGCGCGTGGTGGGGACAGCGTCGCTCGCATTGTCGACGCCGGCACAAGCCCCAGGGAGGAAATGCAAAATCCTGAATTGGATAAAGTATGGAGGAGGGAGCGCGCCTACGCGATCCGTAAGACTCCGGTACTCCTAACGCGCGGCCGTGACGGTTAACGGCCCCGATCAGGAGACGTGGTTCGCAAGCCGATACCTTATTCGTTCGGCCTCTTCTCTCGACAGTTTCTCGGCCCAGGCGCCGTTCCTTAAAAGAGCTGGGCCTTGCGTTCTCGATCGTAAACCATCCAGCCGATGGTGCTCTGACGAACGATGAGCCTTTGTGCTGTCAATTCCAAAACGGCCTCCAATCGCAGCTAGAAAAGAATCTTTGACACGGTCAGTACGCCTAAACCGAAGCGTTGGGCTGCCGTGAGCCAGAAATCGAGCCACGACTCGATCATTATGACCGTGTAAATGTAGAGCAGCATCACGCACCGCTCAAAATCGCAGCGCGTTGCAAATCTGCCTGTGTTTCGGCGTGGGGTCTCGACCTTGATCGGCGTGGGGTCCGATCAATCAGATTCAATTGTCGCGCGGCGATCATGATGGAAGGCAGCGTCAATCAAGGTGAGAGAGTTTCGCTGGGCTTGTGACGTAGGGAGGGCGTAGCCCGACCGGAGTTACGAGGCCAGCGTCCGCGCGATCCCGAGGAGGACCGCGCCGACTGGTGATCGCGGCCGGCGGGGTTATGCAAGTGGTTCTTCCGCCAAGAGGAATCACTCGCTTGCCCGGCCGACACATCACAGATTGAGGCTCTACATGAAGTACCGTCAGACCGATAGCCCGCCAGTGGCGGCGGCCAAGGCGTCATTCAGTGCGTCGACCGCCTATCGGATCGAGAGAGACCCCCGACTTCCATCACAAAGGAAGGCTCCCCGCGGCCGGCGACGACCGGACCCGTTGAGCGACGTGTTCGAGACCGAGATCGTCCCGATCCTGAAGTCGGCACCTGGCTTACGCCCGGTAGCGGTCTTCGAGGAGATGATCGGCTCCAGGCATCAAGTGAGGAACAGCCATGGACTATGATGCGGGGATCGACGTGTCTTTGAAAGAGAGCAGCATCTGCATTGTTGACGGGACTGGCAACGTCGTCCGCGAGGTCAAGGTCGCCAGCGAGCCTGAGGTGCTTATTGGCTATTTCGACGAGTTGGA
>NZ_PTFE01000189.1:0-5348 GCF_002936975.1 Bradyrhizobium sp. AC87j1 | reverse complement strand
GATCGAGATGGGCCGCCGCGATCTGATCGGCTCGCAGCCCCACCAGCTCGTCCCCGCCCACCAGCCCCCCGGCACCGGCAAGGCCGCCGGCACGCGGCGACCGGTGCGGCCGGGCGAGAAGACCCAGCGGTTCACGACCAAGGGGTTGCGGGTGATGAAGTAGCGGGCACCGCTCGCTGCTAGAGATCGAGCACCACCGCCCCCGACACCGCGTCCGTCACGCCGCGTCCATTGCCTTGGTCCTCGAGCACGGACCTGAAGCTGTCGAGGGTCTTGATCATCGCCGATCGTGCTGCGACCAGCGCCTCCTGACTGGCCCATGTGCCGATGAGGCAGAAGGTCTGCTCGCCGGTCTTGATGATCACGCCGTGCTCCAGCCCCGGCCATTTGGCCTTGCCACTCCGGTGCGCGTCGAGGAAGGCGGCTTCCTCGCCCTGCTTCACCTTGAACCTGACCACATTGTAAACCTGCATGATGCGCCTCCGAAAAATGGACTGATGAAAACGGACGCCGCGCGAGGTGAGGACGAAAAGTCGTTACGGTCGCCCTGGCCGATTGTTGTCCCCGCGCTCGGCGGCGTCACCGTGACAAATCAGAATGGCGATCTCGGTCCTTTGGGCCGCCCAAACAAAAAAGCCGAAAACAACCCCATGCACAGTAGGCGGCACTCGTGGGATCAATGGCTTAGCCGGATTGCGCAGAATTTGACCCATCGGACCACACCACTTGACCTCGCCGTCATCATGTAACATATAAAGTTACATGAAACGAGATTCCCGACTCTCCGGCGTGCTCCACGTCCTTCTGCACATGGCGCAGCAGCCTGGGCCGTTCACGTCCGAGACGCTGGCCAAGGCCATGGACACCAACCCGGTGGTGATCCGCCGCATCATGGCGGGCCTGCGGGAGATCGGTTACGTGCGTTCCGAGAAAGGGCACGGCGGCGGCTGGACGATCGCCTGCGACCTGTCGAAGGTGACGCTGCGCGACGTCTATGCCGCGCTCGGCAATCCCCCGCTTCTGGCGATGGGCAACCGGACCGAGGCGCCCGGCTGTCTCGTCGAGCAGGCCGTCAATGCCGCGCTCGATCAGGCCTTTGACGATGCGGAAGCGCTGCTGCTGACGCGGCTCGGCGAGGTGACGCTGGCGATGCTGGGCGAGGATCTTCGCAAGCGCCTCGGGTCCCGAAAGATCCACGACATCAGCGCGCATCGCGCGTGAACGGCTCCATTCACGGGGACAACATCATGACCGACATGCAAGCCGCATTTTCCGATCCGCAATTCGTGGCGAGATACACCGAGGGGCCGCGGCGCTTCGTGCCGGGCTATGACGCCATGCAGTCCATGACGGCGATTCTGCTCTCCGAAAGCGTCCCCAGCGATGGGCAGGTGCTCGTCCTCGGCGCCGGTGGCGGCCTGGAGCTCAAAGCGTTTGCGCAAGCGCATCCCGGCTGGCGCTTCGACGGCGTCGATCCGTCCGCGGCGATGCTGGCGCTGGCCGGGCAAACCCTGGGATCGCTCGCACCACGTGCGCGCCTTCACCAAGGCTATATCGATGATGCGCCGGATGGACCGTTCGACGGTGCCACCTGCTTGCTGACCCTGCACTTCGTCGATGTCGCCGAGCGGCGCCGCATCGCCTCGGAGGTCCGCCGCCGGCTCAAGCCGCGCGCACCGTTCGTGGTCGCGCATCTGAGCGCGCCCGATGGCGAGGAGGAGCGCCCGCTGTGGCTGTCGCGGTACTCCGCGTTCCTGGCCGCGTCCGGTGTCGAGCCCGAGCAGGCGGCGGCCGCGCGGAACGCCGTCACCAACCATCTGGAGATTCTCGCACCCGCACAGGACGAAGTGATCTTGCGCGAGGCCGGCTTCACCGATCCCACGCTGTTCTACACCGGCTTCGCCTTCCGCGGCTGGGTCGCCTATGCCTGAGGTGTCACCACGGCCGGGGATTCATGCCAGAGCCGGATGCGCCAGGGTGCGTGGTCGAAATCAGGCGGTGTCCGTTCTGCCTTCAAAACCGGACATGGCCGGTTTGCCTCTGCGAGTCGGCAAAGGGCCAACAAGAGACTCGTGCATCGCAGCAAACAGCATCTCTATTCGATCACTTCATCAGCGCGAAGGAGTAATGAGGTCGGCACACTGAGGCCGAGTGCTTTGGCAGTCTTCATGTTGATCACGAAGTCGAATTTGGCCGGCTGCTCTACCGGCAGATCAGACGGCTTGGCGCCTTTGAGGATCTTATCGACGTAGCCGCCTGCACGGCGGAACAGATCGGCGAAATCGGGCCCGTAGACGATCAATCCCCCATTGGCGAATTGTCGGGAGAAATGAACGGCAGGCAGATGATGTTTCGCCGCGAGCGCGACGACTCGGGGGGCCTCCACAACGGTCAGAGTATCGCCAAAAATAATGATTGCATCAGCGCGCTGGGCGGCAGCCGAGGCAAAGGCCACATCAAGCTCCTCGGCCGTGGTCGCCTGAACTATCGGCAGAGCCACACCTAGGTTGCGGGCCGTACTGGGTACCTCGTCGGCTAACAACAGCCTATGCATCGGGTTGCCTGGATTGGCCAGGATTGCAAACTGCGAGGCACCAGGCACCAGTTCCCGGAGGATTTCTATTCGTTTTGCGACAAAATCACCCGGCACGTAAGTCGCAAGTCCCGTTATGTTGCCGCCGGGACGCGCAAGGCTTTGCACGAGGCCAAGTCCCACAGGGTCAGCCACAGCTACGAATACGATGGGAATGGTAGCAGTTGCCGATTTCAGGGCCTTAGTTGCCTGCGGTGCCGCGACGATGAGCACATCGGGACTGAGGGCAATCAGCTCGGCAACTGAAGCGGGCAGTCGATCCGGAGGTTGGGAAAAACGATAATCGATAATCAGATTTCTTCCGTCTATCCAACCGTGGTTTCGCAGCCCGTCAAACAACGCCAGTTCGGTTTGATTCAGTGTCCACCCGCTTCCGTCACCTACAGCGAGAAAGCCAAGTCGATAGCGTCTGCTCTGCGCCCGCAAACCCCGTGACGAAACGAGTAACGCCGCAGCGGCCGCTATGAACTCCCGCCGCTTCATTCGACCCTCATCACAACTTGAGGACGACGCGGTGCAGTATATCAGTTCTCGACAGAGGTGGCACTTGGTGAGTGCAATATTGCGTCGCAAAGCGGCGCGAAGCGACCCGGCTGGTCGTCGCCAGATCTGCGCCTCATCGTCGTCCCTCTGTTTGAGCTCTTAAAGTCCATGTCAGCGTCGCTAGGCTGGTGATCGGCGCTGCGACCGTTACGCCAAACGCAGGAACACCCTCGGAGCGGCAGAGTTAAGCCGACAAACCACCTACCCATGAAGGAGAAAAAAGTCATGGCCCGCGCAACAGCCCATCCGGATCATCACTGCATCTCAAGCGAAGATATTCAAGGAACCGAGGTGTATGGAGCAGATGGAAAGAATATCGGTGAGATTGATCACCTAATTATCGACAAGGTGTCAGGTCGCGTGGCTTATGCCGTTATGAGCTTCGGCGGATTTGTCGGCTTGGGTCACAGCCATTACCCCATTCCTTGGGGCGCTCTGACGTTCGACACGTCACTTGAAGGCTTCCGAACCAATATCACGGAGCAACAGCTGAGGGACGCGCCTGAGTTTAGCGATGACTCCTGGGAAGATCGAAATTGGGAAACCCGAACCCACCGGTATTATGGGACGCCCACCTATTGGGAAGGGCGAGGTGGCCTATAACGCCGACTGGATCAGCGATTACCGATCGTGAGTGCCAGCTGAACTGATCGGCCGGCCCCCAGCGGTTCGGAGCAGATCTGCCAGGTTTTGATTCCGTCGCAAGGTTAGGAACCCCAATCCGGTCGCCAACCTGGCGGCGAGGTCTCAAGTTTGGATGACGTTCGCTGCCCCATTGTCGAGCGAAGCGCTGGCCTGTTCCTGATTCATTGGCGCTGCCTTGCCAGCCGCAGCACCGACGGTGTTGTGTTCGTCGAGATACCGCTTATCGGCTCAGTCGAGGCGAAACCACCGATAGCCATCAAGCTCGATAGTGGTACCTCGGCACTAGGTCTCGCGCCGCCTCTTGCTCGACCCCAATTAGACACATCATACCGACGAACGACCACTTGATAGGCCAAACCGCGCGCGTGAAAAATGGCATAAAATGCACCCGCCCCCAAGCTAGATGCTTGTGGGCCGCAACGGGCCAGAAGCCGACCTCGGCACCGGTTTAGGCGACGGGTAGGTCCCCGAACCTCAAAGGCGCGATCAGCGTCAACAAACTCAGGGAGGGCTCGGGCTTTACGGGGGTTTTCGCAGCTGTCGTGAGGAAGCCATCTCGGATTCCGCCTCCTTTATTGTGTTGAGAACGTTTTTCACGGACGCTTCCAAATTAGATACAAGATCGGAATCGGCTTCGATCCGCGGTGGACACAGTAAGTAGACGGGACGAGCATCGTCGAGGCGTGCTTCGGAGCGACGCGTCGCAGCGTAGGCTAACACGCGTTGGGCATCCTTATGGCGAAAGAGGAATGGGATAAAGCCAAGTGCGAGGAGTGCCATCATCATCGCTAGAAGCCCGTCGAGTGACCTCGTTGTCGACGCGCCGTCATGCTCAATAAGGGAGGGCGCGGTGACTTGAGCGACATCCGCCGAGGCATCTACGAATGCCGCGCCGGTCGTTTGCTCGCTTTCGCGCTGGATTGCGGGTGGCGGGGAAAGCTTAACTACTTCCGCAGCGGCATCTACCGGCGCTGCACCAGTCGTTTGCTCTTCCTTACGCTCGATCAAGGATGGCGGCGCTACCTGGACTTCGACCCGCGAACGATTTACCGATCTGCGGGCAGCCGTCGCATCATCGCCTTTCCCGCGACGCGCGTCCAATGAGGTCCGCGTCCCGAACGATTGCACAGATCTCTGGTCCGACAGCATCTTCCGCTTTTCGTGCGGCTTGAGCCTTGTTCGCTGAGCCTTGTGAAGCCTGTGGAGGTCAGACACGGGCGCTGCGTCCCTCCACATATCCCACCGAACCCGGGGCGCTCGTTCGCGGAACGGATAAAAAATATCGTCACGAACCCAGCCACCACCAGACCAGGCCTTGCTCCTTTGGATCAGCTGCATGTTCGTGCCCAGTCCGCTGGAATAGGGCAAGCCGGATGCACCAGCATCATGATGGCCCCCGCCATAACCGCTACCGGCACCACCGTTGGCAGCTCCCGCATCACCAGCGGCACCGGCACCACCGCCGCCAACTCCAGCGCCACCAGCGCCACCGCCACCACCTCCAGCGCCACCGCCGCCAGCTCCCGCACCCCCAGCGCCACCGGCGCCACCGCCGCCAGCTCCAGCC
>NZ_PTFE01000188.1:0-5640 GCF_002936975.1 Bradyrhizobium sp. AC87j1 | reverse complement strand
ATCAGGACCTGCCGTTCGAGCAGGTGGTGGAGATCGTGCAGCCGCCCCGGGCTCTTGATCACACGCCGTTGTTGCAGGTGATGCTGGCCTGGGAGAACAATGCGGTTGGAGCATTGGACCTGCCGGGGCTGAGTGTCGAAGCTGCCGGGGACGAGCTTGATCAGGTCAAGTTCGATCTGGAGCTGAGCCTTGGCGAGCATGGCGAGGAGATCGCCGGAACGCTGGCTTATGCCACGGCGCTGTTTGATCAGGCGACGATCGAGCGGCAGCGTGGTTATCTGCTGGCGCTGCTGCGGGCGATGGCTGCCGATCCGCAGCAAGAGGTCCGCCGGATTGAGTTGCTCTCGACTGCCGAGCGCACGTATCTGCTGGAGGAGCTGAACCGGACGGCGGCGCCGTATCCTGCGGAGCGGTGCATCCACGAGCTGTTCGAGGCGCAGGTGCACAAGGCGCCGGATGCGGTGGCGGTGGTCTGCGACGATGAGCGGCTGAGCTATGGCGAGCTCAATGCGCGGGCCAACCGCCTGGCACATCACCTGATCGCCCTCGGGGTCGGGCCGGACCAGCCGGTTGCGATCTGCGTCGAGCGCAGTCCGATGATGGTGGTGGGCCTTTTGGCGATCCTGAAGGCCGGCGGGGCGTATATGCCGCTGGACCCGGCCTATCCGTCGGCGCGGCTGCATCAGGTGCTCGACGATGCGGCGCCGCGGCTGCTGCTGGCCGATGTGGCCGGCCGTGCCGCCTTCGGCGCGGATGTGCTGGCCAATGTGAGCGTGGTGGAGCTCGATGCTGCGGCGCCGGCCTGGGCCAGCCTGCCGGATGCGGATCCTGACCCGCGCGCGCTCAGCCTGACCTCCCGCAATCTCGCCTATGTGATCTACACCTCGGGATCCACGGGCACGCCCAAAGGGGCACAGAATGAGCATCGGGCTATCGTTAATCGCCTGATCTGGATGCAGAACGCCTATGGTCTGAAGGCAACAGACGTCGTGTTGCAGAAGACGCCATTTAGCTTCGATGTCTCGGCCTGGGAGTTCTTTTGGACTTTGCTTGAAGGGGCAACGCTGGTAGTAGCGCCGCCCGGTGCGCACAGAGATCCCGATGCATTGGTCGACTTGATCGTCAGCCAGCGCATCACGACGGTTCACTTCGTGCCATCCATGCTGCTCAGCTTTTTGGATGCGAAGGGTGTTGACCGCTGCACATCGCTGCGGCGGGTTTTATGCAGCGGCGAGGCGCTCCCTGCCGCCAGTGTGCATAGGATTCGGCGCGTATTGCCCTGGACGGCCCTGCACAATCTCTACGGTCCGACTGAGGCCGCGATCGACGTTACATCCTGGAGCTGCCCGGCGGAGTTTGATGAGGCCATCGTCCCGATTGGCCGTCCTATTGCCAACACGCGGGTCTACTTGCTGGATGGTCATGGCGGGCTGGTGCCGTTCGGCGCGGCGGGCGAGCTTTACATTGGCGGGGCGGGGGTGGCGCGGGGCTACCTGAACCGCCCTGAGCTGACCGCGGAGCGGTTCATCCCCAGTCCCTTTGTCGAGGGCGATCGGCTGTACCGGACCGGCGACCTTGCACGTTATCTGCCGGACGGCAATCTTGAGTTCCTGGGCCGCAACGACGACCAGGTGAAGATCCGCGGCTTCCGCATCGAGCCCGGTGAGATCGCGGCGCGGGTTGCCGAGCACCCGTTCGTGCGCGAGGCGGTGGTGGTGGCGCACGAGGGCCCCGGCGGCGAGCAGCGTCTTGTCGCCTATGTGGTGTGTGCGCCTGAAGCAGCTTCGAACGGGCTGGATGGAAGCGAACTTGCCGGCGGTTTGCGCGCACACATAAGCGCGCACCTGCCGGACTACATGGTGCCATCGGCGTTCGTGCGGCTGGCGGCGCTGCCGCTGACGGTAAATGGCAAGCTGGATCGCAAGGCGCTGCCGGCGCCGGACGATGAGGCGTATGCGCATCGCGCCTATGAGCCGCCACAGGGCGAGATGGAGACGGTGCTGGCGCAGATCTGGGCCGAGCTGCTGGGGCTGGAGCGGGTCGGACGGGACGACAACTTCTTCGAACTAGGAGGGCACTCGCTCTTGGCGGTGCAGATGATCGAGCGTCTACGGCGGCGGTCACTGCGCATCGAGGTGCGCACCTTGTTCGTCAAGCCGGTGCTGGCGGATCTGGCTGCAAGCCTGGGCCGCCATCACGAGGTGGCGGTCCCGGCCAACCTGATCACCGAGCGGAGTGCGGCGATCACGCCGCAGATGTTGCCGCTGATCGAGCTGACGCAGGACGAGATCGACCGGATCATCGCCACGGTACCCGGCGGGGTTTGCAACATTCAGGACATTTACGGCCTGTCGCCGCTGCAGGACGGCATCCTGTTCCATCATTTGCTAGCGGCCAAGGGCGATCCATACCTACTGCTGTCGCAGATGGCGTTTGCCGAGCGCGGGCTGCTCGATCGCTATCTTGCCGCGGTCCAGCGGGTGGTGGATCGGCATGACATCCTGCGCACCTCGTTTGTCTGGGAGGGGCTGTCGCGGCCGGCCCAGGTGGTGTGGCGGAAGGCGCAACTGGAGGTGACCGAGGTCCAGCTGGATGGCGCTCATGGTGCTGGCGCCGAGCAGCTTAAGGAGCGGTTTGACCCGCGCCGGCACCGCATCGAGCTTGGCCGGGCGCCACTGCTGCGGTTTGTGATGGCGCGCGAGCCCGGCAGCGCGCGCTGGCTGCTGCTGGAGCTGCAGCATCATCTGATCGGGGATCACACCACGCTGGACGTGATGCATGCTGAGGTCCGGGCCGAGCTGGAGGGGCGCCAGCATGAGCTGACGGCGCCGCAGCCGTTCCGCAATCTGGTGGCGCAGGTGCATCTACGCGGTGATGCCGAGGCGGACGAAGCGTTCTTCCGGGAGCTGCTGGCCGACATCGACGAGCCGACTACGCCGTTCGGCTTGAGCGAGGTGCGCGGCGACGGCGGCGGGGTTCGAGAGGCGCATCGGATGCTGCCGCCGGCGCTCCATGCGCGGCTGCGGGACCAGGCGCGGCGGCTGGGCGTCAGTCTGGCGAGCCTGTGCCATCTGGCGTGGGGGCAGGTGGTGGCGCGCAGCAGCGGCCGCGAGCAGGTGGTGTTCGGCACGGTGCTGTTCGGCCGCCTGCAGGGCAACGCCGGCGCCGACCGCGCCATGGGGCTGTTCATCAACACGCTGCCGCTGCGGCTTGATCTTGATGGGACCGCGGTCGAGGCGAGCGTGCGGACCACCCACGCCCGGCTGGCCGAGCTGCTGGCACATGAGCAGGCCTCGCTGGCGCTGGCGCAGCGCTGCAGCGCCATTGCGGCGCCGGCGCCGCTGTTCAGCGCGCTGTTGAACTACCGCCACAACACCGCGGCGGTCGCCCCCGCAACCGATGACAGTCTGGTGGGCGTGGAATGGCTGGGCGGGGAGGAGCGCACCAATTATCCGCTGACCTTGTCGGTGGAGGATTTTGGCGAGGCGCTCGGGCTGACGGCGCAGGTGGCGGAGCCTATCTCGGCGGATCGGATCTGCGGCTACATGCAGCGGGCGCTCGAGCAGCTGGCAGAGGCGCTGGAGCGGGCGCCGAACACGCCGGTGCGGGAGCTGGACATCCTGCCGGCTGAGGAGCGCACCTATCTGCTGGAGGAGCTGAACCGGACGGCGGCGCCGTATCCTGCGGACAAGTGCATCCACCAGCTGTTCGAGGCGCAGGTGCAGAAGGCGCCGGAGGCGGTGGCGCTGGTCTGTGAAGATGAGCGGCTGAGCTATCGTGAGCTCAACGCGAAGGCCAACCGCCTGGCGCATCATCTGATCGCCCTCGGGGTTAGGCCGGACCAGCCGGTGGCGATCTGCGTTGCGCGCAGTCCGATGATGGTGGTGGGGCTCTTGGCGATCCTGAAGGCCGGCGGGGCATATGTGCCGCTGGACCCGGCCTATCCGTCGGCGCGGCTGCGCCAGGTGCTGGAGGATGCGGCGCCCCACCTGTTGCTGGCCGATGCGGCGGGACGATCGGCGCTCGGCGACGATGCGCTACTCGATCTGACGGTAGTGGATCTGGCGGCGGCGACGCCGAAATGGGCAAATCTGCCGGCGTCGGATCCGGACCCGCGTGCGCTCGGCCTGACCTCGCGCCATCTCGCCTATGTGATCTACACCTCCGGATCCACCGGAACGCCCAAGGGCGTCATAGTCGAGCACCGGAGCGTGGTGCGTCTGGTGGTGGGGAACGATTTCGTTGAGATTTCGCCGCGGGACGTCTTTCTCAATGCGTGCTCACCGACATTCGATGCGGCCACGTTCGAGGTGTGGGGAGCCTTAGCGAATGGCGCAAGTACTGTGCTCTATCCTGAGCGTTACGTCTCCACGGCAACGCTGGCCCAGCTCATCCGAGACCAAGGCATCACCATCGCTTGGATGACTGCGCGGTTGTTCGACGTCTATGTCGGGGAGGGGCGGAGCACCAATAGGCTGCAGCAACTGCTGGTCGGAGGCGAAGAGGTCTCAGTCACTTCCATCAAAGCATGTCAGAAGCGACATCCGACGCTGCGAATCTCAAATGGCTACGGCCCGACAGAGAATACCACCTTTAGTCTCTGCTATCCGATGCCAGCTGGCCTCGATGACCAGCAACGGGTGCCACTGGGGCGACCAATCCGGAATTCGGTGGTGTATCTGCTTGACGGTCATGGTGCGCCCGTTCCGTTTGGCGCGGTCGGGGAGCTCTACGTCGGCGGGGCGGGGGTGGCGCGCGGCTATCTGAACCGGCCCGAGCTGACCGCGGAGCGGTTCATCGCCAGTCCCTTTGTGGACGGCGACCGGCTGTACCGGACCGGCGATCTGGCGCGCTATCTGCCGGACGGCAATCTTGAGTTTTTGGGCCGCAACGACGACCAGGTGAAGATCCGCGGCTTCCGCATCGAGCCCGGCGAGATCGCGGCGCGGGTTGCCGAACACCCGTTCGTGCGCGAGGCGGTGGTGGTGGCGCACGAGGGCCCCGGCGGGGACAAGCACCTTGTCGCCTATGTGGTGTGTGCGCCTGAAGCAGCTTCGAACGGGCTGGATGGAAGCGAGCTTGCCGGCGGTTTGCGCGCACACATAAGTGCGCACCTGCCGGACTACATGGTGCCATCGGCGTTCGTCCGGCTGGCGGCGCTGCCGCTGACGGTGAACGGCAAGCTGGATCGCAAGGCGCTGCCGGCGCCGGACGATGAGGCGTATGCGCATCGCGCCTATGAGCCGCCGCAAGGCGAGATCGAGACCACGCTGGCACAGATCTGGGCCGAGCTTCTGGGGCTGGCGCGGGTCGGACGCCACGACCACTTCTTCGAACTGGGAGGGCACTCGCTGGTGGCGGTGCAGCTGATCGAGCGGCTGCGGCGGCGGTCGCTGGGGGTCGACGTGCAGACGCTGTTCGCCACGCCGGTGCTGGCCGATCTGGCCGCAAGCCTCGGTCGCCATCACGAGGTGGCGGTCCCGGCCAACCCGATCACCGAGTGGAGTGCGGCTATCACGCCGCAGATGTTGCCGCTGATCGAGCTGACGCAGGACGAGATCGACCGGATCATCGCCACGGTACCCGGCGGGGTTTGCAACATTCAGGACATTTACGGCCTGTCGCCGCTGCAGGACGGCA
>NZ_PTFE01000187.1:0-5725 GCF_002936975.1 Bradyrhizobium sp. AC87j1 | reverse complement strand
GCTCAGTCGTCAGACATCTACCGCGGTCTCAACTCTTTCGTTGATCTGCCGTACACACCGCAGCAGATGCGAGACGATGCTCAGTCAGCGGCGGCGGGTAGGGCTGCCGCCAGACCGGCGCTCTTCACCGAACCATCAGACGCGCCAGCTCAGTCGTCGGACATCTACCGCGGTCTCAACTCTTTCGTTGATCTGCCCTACACACCGCAGCAGATGCGTGACGATGCTCAGTCAGCGCCGATGCTCAGCCCTCCCGGTAAACCCGCGTTCTTCGTCGGGCTGTCGGGCGAACTGCAGGAGCTTGAGGACATCGGAGATCGAGTCGACAAGGATTGGCAGGATGGCTCCCAGCCGGTGCCGGATTTCTTACTCGATGTCCTGGATAACATCGGGGTCCTGCCGACCCAGTTCAGCGGTCCAACCCGGTTCAGCGGTCCAACCCAGGTCACCATCAACGATGAGACCCGCTCGATCACATCGGGGCCGCGAGGACGCCGCGGTGCGCAATTCGTCCATCATCCTCGCCCGTCCCCTGTCCCGGGTGCTCAGATCGGCCCCTCGGCTAGCGTTGCCTCTTCCGGCCACCGCAGCGGACCCATGCTGGCCCCCACGCAGTGGCTGGGTGACGAGCATATTCAGCGGGACTATGAGCTCCTGGCGCAGGAGTTGCAGCAGAGCAATCCGCATCTCGCCGCCCGGACGCGGTTCGTGGATCCCTTGATAGCCCAAATGTTGCGATCCCCCTCCAAGGAGGTCGCCGAACGAGCATTAGGGTGGGTTCGCCATGATACAGCCGACTTCCTGTTCCTGCCGGTAAGCGATGCCAGCGATGCGGATAGACATCAGCGCGGCAGTCACTGGTCGCTGCTGCTGGTCGATCGCCGCGATCGTGACTGGCCGGTCGCCTATCACTATGACTCCACCCGGGGATACAATGACAGGCCCGCAGCGGAACTCGCAGGACGGCTCGACGCTAGCCTGCAACAGGCCCCGATAAGACAGCAGCAAAACGGTTATGACTGCGGCGTCTTTGTCGTGGACGGCACCCGGGAACTGGTTAGGCGCTTGGCAGCAAGAAGGCCGGACCTGAACCTCAACAATCTTGTCATCAGTCGCCAGGCACTGCGGGACCGACTAGGCGCTGGCGTCGGCCTCAACTGAACAGGGTGCGCGACCGAGTGAAACGCTGTTCTCGCCGATCGAAGATCCGCAATCGGTGTATTTGCAGGGCATCATAGCGTCTCACGTGAGGAGCTGCGTAAGCATACGACGAAGACCGCCTGATTGAGCATGCGCGCGGCACAACGAGCTCTATGATCGGTTGTGTGAAGGTCACGCGGCTTGCTGACCGGCGGGCTTATCGGCCTGGCGGAGGAGCTTCCATTCCCAGGGCGGCAGTTCTTGCAGGCGTGTCGCGGGAAGATCGGCGATCCGGGCCAGGACCTCGGCGAGACAGGCCTTGGGCTCGACGTCGTTGAGGCGACAGGTCGTGATCATCGTCAACACGATGGCGGCACGATCGGCGCCTCGCTGGCTACCAGCGAAGGTCCAGTTGCGCTCCCAAGGCGATGCCTCTCAATGCGCGCTCAGCGCAATTGTTGTCAAGCAGATCCTGCCATCGTCGAGGAAGCGGGCGAAGTCGTCCCAGCGCCTGAGCATGTAATTCATAGGCTTCAGGACCTCGGAGGAGCGCGAGAGGGTTTCGCGCCCGCGCAACAACCAGGCGTGCATGTGCTCAAGAAGCGGCTTGCTCTTTTGGTGGCGCACGGCGCGCCGCTCGTCGGCGTCCCGGCCGTTGATGGTGCGCTCGATCTCGAACAACGCATCGAGGCGTCTGACCGCCTCCAGCGCGATCGGAGAGCCCGGTTTGCCCTGCACCAAGGCGTCAACCGAGCGGGTCGAGATGACGGCGGTGAGCGCCTTCTGGGCCATGCGCGGCGGCTCCAGGAAATCCGGAAAATAGGAGCGTTTGCGCTGCTTGAGGACCCGAAGCTCGATCGTGCCGGCCCGGGTCTCTCGAGGTCAGGTCGCGGCAACCGTTGCGTTCGGCCAGACGCTCGGGGGTCTTCTCGCCATAGGCGGCGCCGGTCTGGCAATCCATTTGCGGCTCAATCACGGGCTGGGCGGCAAAGCCGATCATCTCGCGCAACAGATCGGCATCAGAGGTCTTCTCCACGAGCGTGCGCAGGTTCATGGGCGGCTTTGCTCTACCGAGCTACACTATCACTCGGAACACGGCGATGAGCTGATGATCGCCTTGGATCGGCTCTACGAGAGAGAGTGTGTCGCCCTTTCGCTGGACCATTTGCGAGTGTCGCAAGTTTAAGGGCGGTTATCGAATGGCTCAATGATATTGATCCTAAGCCTGACCGTCAGACGGCTTACACATGGCTGATGGGCTCAGTATACTGCTTCGCCGCTCATGCCCGAAACAACATGAAGCTTCATGGCATGGCTAAGTCATGGCGATCATCTCGCTGCGGCATGCGCTTCGACGCCGCGTTCCAATGGAGCGAAACAGTACCAGGAATGAAGGGCGTGGGGCTTTTGAGTGGAGGGCGGCACTTCACGGGTACATAGCGCTTCTCAGGCGCATTACGAGAAATGTCGGAACACGCATAATTATCGCGCAGTCGTCAGCCGCGAAAGCACGGTGGCGTCAGTATCGACCATGGGGGACCACGAAACGGTGGCTGGCCATCATCGATAGGGTACGGAGCGTGCTGAAGTTGTTCGACGCGGCCCATTCTTCTGAAGCGGCATCGAGGAGCGGATCGGGTCCTCCTGAACGCGAAAGCCTTTGCTGCTGCGTCGCCGCCCGGAGCGAGATTAGCTTAGGCCCTCATAGCAGCCTGCCGGAATTTGACATGGTAGTGCTCAGAGATGTTTCGCCTCTCCGCAGCTGCATCATCGCGCGCGGGCCCACCAGGTGGGAAAGACCTCCGGCATCCGTCAGATGTCAGACATACTGCACCAATCTAAGGTAATCGTCTGTGAGGACAGGTGAGCGAATGGAACAAGCCGCGTCTTCAAGGAAGGTGGTCAGAGCCCGACTAGCCCGATTGCGGACTTCGACAGGTTGCCGGCCCGGCGCGCGAGTACGGAGGATTGCAAGTTCGGAACTGACCAGGTCAGCCGCTGCTGCGGCGCAATCTGAGGCAGAGAAGCAACCAGCAGACATGACAGCTTTTGCAAGTCCCAATGTGGTGAGCCAACCCGCATAGATCAGCACGGCCCCGTCTGTCTCATTGAGACCAGAGAGCTCCTCAATTGCAGCAGCATGGACTGATGCCGCTCCAACTGACCGAAAGAGATCGGCTATTTCGTCACGCGTGGCTTTAGAGAGGAGGCAGCGGCCGAGATGTGATAGGAGCGCCTCAGTCGGACCTTCGAAGATGCGAAGGATGCGAGCGTCTCGATAGATTTTCGCTAAAGGCGCTCCCTCATCGTAACCACGGCCACCTAACAGCTGGACGCATTGATCAGCAACAAGGCCGCACCACTCCGAGGACAAAACCTTCGTTGCCGACGCTAGGTGGACGTTTGGCGCGCCCAGCGCTGAAACAAGTCGGCAGGATGCGGCCAGCATCGCCTTCACGACTTCCCGCCGCAGCACCATCTGTCCAAATAATTGCTCGATGTAGCTGTTCTCGATCATACGCAGTTTACCGAACCGGCGATGGCTTGCATAAGAGGCTGCGACCTGGATAGCGCGCTCAAGGGCTCCAAGACCCATAGCAGCCACACCGATACGGCCGCGGTTCATACTAGATGCCGCCGCGCCCCAGCCGTCTTGATCGCGAGAGAGCACGTAAGAACGCGGCACCTCGACATCGTGGAACTCCAGGGTATTTTGAATGATGCCACGTAGACCGAGTGTGCGATGCTCGTGCGTGACCTTTAGGCCTGGAGTTTGCCTGTCAACGAGTACACCAACGAGCCGACCTTTCGCATCGGGTCCAGACGCGCGCGCAAAGCAAACGATCCAGCGAGCCCAGTCAGCGAGGCCGATCCAGATCTTGCGGCCAGAGATACGAACTTTATCTTCGCGCATGAGAGCCGAAGCCTCTATGTGCCTCGGGGCCGAGCCAGCTCCGGGCTCCGTCAAAGCGAAAGCGCAGAGATCGCCGCGTGTTGCACCCCGAATGATATGCTTTTGTTCGGGGATGTGCGGTGCCGCTTGGATGCAGGGCAAGGCCAGGAAGTTATGGATGACGAGGGTAGAGGCAGCGGAGACATCGAAAGATGCAGTGGCGGAGATGAGGTTGATGGCCTCCTGCAAGGGAAGAGCTAATCCGCCATGCTCCCCTGGTGTGGTGAGCCCGAACAGTCCATGCCTTGCCAATATGCTGTGTAGGGTCGGAGGGAATGCTCGGCGGTCATCCGCGTCAGCGAAATTCAGCTGACTGAGGTCAGCGATCAAACTGGAGTATAGTGCAGCCGCACGGCCCTCGGCTCTGCGTTCCTGCGCCTCGCTAAATTGGGCGTAAACTTGAGTATAGATAGTCATAAGGCCCACAATGAACCCGGTCGCGCTTCGTGCCAATTCATCCGCGTGGCTATCTCGGTTACACATTGGTATAGTGTGGATGCAAGCGCATCATCAGCACGTTCTCCGGTATTCGAATTTATTGCGGCCGCTGCGCGGGCTCTCATCAAGATAAGCTTATCGATATAACCTATCGGAGTCACGCGCTGGTAGGGCGCACCGCTCTCGAACGGGCCGATTGCTTGTCGGGCGACAGACGATGATGGTATGATGTCGTGCAGGCGCAGAATGCGGCGGCATGAAAGTTTGTCGTACCCCGTGCAGGTAATCTGGGCCGGCGCGGCGGCGGACGCGCTGATCGCGGCAGGGGACTATCACCCATCACTGCCGTTGGCCACGATCATTGGCCCTGGTACGATCGGCAGCGCTCACACCTTTGCGATGTGCTTACGCTCTCGACTTAATAGCGTTCGCGAAAATCATGCTCAAGCAAGAACCTAAACCGCGATCACAATTGATCCTTTGGCGCCGCCTTCGCGGGCCCTTCATCTTCTCAACGTGGCGCCAGGTAGATCACACATTCCATGACGCCGGCTTGAGCGTCGCAACCTCCCGCGGGCAAAGGCCACGCTTTGCGAGGGCGCCGGCTTGACCTTGTCCGGGCGCATTCTCGGTATTTGCCACCATCAGATCATCGTGCCGGAGATCGAGCCGCTCGTGAACTGTCAGGGGAACGAAGCTTCTGGCCTCGACGCTCACCTCCATCTCCTGCTTCAGATCACGATTGAGCAGAAAGAGCGACAAGCCGCCGCCTTGTTCGGCGACTGCCGCTATCTTGAGATACGGCACATCAGGCGCTGGAAAGTCCGGCCAGTCTACCGTCAGTATTGTTGTACGACGCATAGCAGGCTTCCGTCTCGACTTGCGCGTGCAAAATGCTTCCGCGACCAACGCGGCTCATATGCGCAAAAGGAAAGAAGATAGTTTGGCGCCACGCACCTCCGCCTGTCTTAGTCCTGATCGGCGCGATGACGTTCACGAGGTGCGCCAGGCAGACAACTCTCACCCAATCGGCGTGATTCAACAGGGAACGCATTGGCGGCCCGGCCAGCCGACCGACACGGATGTTGTAGACAAGCCCTATGTCGCAGAAGCCTTGCTTCGTCGGGGTCGCGGCTTTGCCCGCCACCGGGACGTGAACCTCGTGTACTCCTTCTCGGCGGATTCCACGCGTGC
>NZ_PTFE01000186.1:0-5752 GCF_002936975.1 Bradyrhizobium sp. AC87j1 | reverse complement strand
GTGCTAGCCCACCCGGCGGCATGCATGTTAAGCGGGGCGCATGACCGATGCCCTGTCCATTGCCCGCGATCTGATCCGCTGCCCCTCGGTAACCCCTGAAGATGCCGGTGCGCTCGGGGTGCTCGAAAAAGCCCTCAACGCCGCCGGCTTCACTTGCCACCGCGTGACCTTCACCGAGCCCGGCACCGCCGATGTCGACAATCTCTACGCGCGGATCGGCAGCGAGGGACCGCACATCACCTTTGCCGGCCATACCGACGTGGTGCCACCCGGTGACGAGAGCGCCTGGAGCGTCGGTGCGTTCTCCGGTGAGGTGAAAGACGGCATCCTGCACGGCCGTGGCGCGGTCGACATGAAGGGCGGCATCGCCTGCTCGGTGGCCGCGGTGCTGGAGCATCTCGCCGCCAACGGCGGCCAGCCGCGCAGCGACGGAAAGGGCTCGATCTCGTTCCTGATCACCGGCGACGAGGAAGACGTCTCGATCAACGGCACCATCAAGCTGTTGAAATGGACGGCCGAGCGCGGCGAAAAGTTCGACCATTGCGTGCTGGGCGAGCCCTCCAATGTCGAGACCCTCGGCGACACCATCAAGGTCGGCCGCCGCGGCTCGCAATCCGGTACGCTTTACGTCGACGGCGTGCAGGGCCACGTCGCCTATCCGCATCGCGCCTCCAATCCGGTGCCTGACATCTCCAGGCTGATCGTGGCGATCTCCGACGAGCCGCTCGACCATGGCAGCGCGCAATTCCAGGCGTCCAATCTCGAATTCACCTCGGTGGACGTCGGGAACAAAGCCAACAACGTGATCCCCGGCGAAGCCCGCGCGAAGTTCAATATCCGCTACAACGACAACCACACCCAGGCCTCCTTGCGCGAGCTGGTCGAGACGCGGCTGACAAAAGCCTGCGGCAACCGCATCAAGGCCCGCATCGTCTGGGAGCCCTCGAACTCCAACGTGTTCGTCACCAAGCCCGGCCCGTTCACCGATCTCGCAGTGTCCGCGATCGAGGAGGTGACGGGGCGGAAGCCCGAGCTGTCGACGAGCGGAGGCACGTCGGACGCGCGGTTCATTTCCAGCTATTGCCCGGTGATCGAATTCGGTCTGGTCGGCCAGACCATGCATCAGGTCGACGAGCGCGTGCCGGTTAAGGATCTGGAGAAATTGACGAAGGTCTACCGCGGGATTTTGACGCGGTATTTTGAGTAGGGCGCTTTCCGCCAAACCCACCGTCATGCCCGGGCTCGTCCCGGGCATCCACGTTCTTTGTGCCGCTAACAAGAAAGTTTGTGGATGGCCGGGACGAGCCCGGCCATGACGATGTGGCGAGAGCTCGGCATGGCCTACTGGACGATCGTGTCGTAGAGATCCTTCCATTCGGGATTGTCCCTGAGGATCAACCTCACCTTCCACGTTCGTGACCGATGCTTGATGTTGTGCTCGCGCTGGATTGCCGTTTGGATGTCTTCATAGCGCTCGAAATAGACGAGCAGCTTAACGCCATACTTCTTGGTGAAGCCAGGCACGAACCCATTTCGATGCTGGTAGATGCGACGGACAATGTCGCTGGTCACACCGACATACAGAATGCCGTTGGGCGCGCTTGCCAGGATGTAGACCCATCCGCCATGCATGGTCGCATGTTGACGCACGTGGATGGCCGGGACAAACATCAAGCCCGGCCATGACGATGTGACAGCATTAGGCTCTAATAATCCACCTTCATCAGATAGAGCCCGTCCGGCGGCGCCACGATGCCGCACGCCGCGCGGTTGCGCGCCTCCAACGCTGCGGAGAGATCATCGGCGGTCCAGCGGCCCTCGCCGACCCAGACCAGCGAGCCCACCATCGAGCGGACCTGGCTGTGCAGGAAGGAGCGCGCCGAGGTGACAATGGTGATCTCGCGGCCGTCACGCAGCACGTCGAGCTGGTCGAGCGTCTTCTCCGGCGATTTGGCCTGGCATTCGGTGTCACGGAACGTGGTGAAATCGTGTTTGCCGAGCAGGCGCTGTGCCGCCGCATGCATCGCATCGGCATCGAGCCGGCGCGGCACGCGCCAGGCGTGGCCGATGTCGAGCGCGAGGTTGGCGCGGGTGTTGATGACGCGGTAGCGATAGTGGCGCTTCACCGCGGAGAAGCGCGCTTCGAACGCGTCAGGCACGATCTCCGCCTCCAGCACCGCGATCGGATGCGGGCGCAGATGCGCGTTGAGCCCGTCGCGAAACCGGCCCGGTGGAAACTGCTTGTCGATATCGACATGCGCGACCTGGCCACGCGCATGCACGCCGGCATCGGTGCGGCCGGCGCCATGCACGCGCAAATCCGCGCCGGTCATCGCCTTCACGGCCGACTCCAACGCGCCCTGCACCGAAGGCAGCGTGTCCTGCACCTGCCAGCCGAAAAACGGCGCGCCGTCATATTCGATGGTGAGCTTGTAGCGGGGCATCTCAATCCAGCTCTATCCGACGTCATTGCCGGGCTTGACCCGGCAATCCATCGCCTGGGAAAGAGTTTTGTTAGAAGATGGATACGCGGGTCAAGCCCGCGTATGACGAGTTGACTAGGTGAACCTCGCTCCCGCCTTCAACGGCAGGCCGCGCAGGAAGTCCGCGGCCTGCATCCGGCCCTTGCCCTCGCGCTGGAGCTCGATGATGCGGATGGCGCCCACGCCGCAGGCGATGGTGAGCTTGTCATCGAGCACATCGCCCGGCGCGCCCGACCCCTTTGCCCATTCACACCGCAGGATCTTGACGCGCGCATTCTCGCTGACGCCGGCAAGCTCAGCCCATGCGCCGGGGAATGGCGACAGGCCGTGGATGTGACGAAGCACGGCGCGCGCCGGCCTGGTCCAGTCGATGCGCGCCTCGGCCTTGTCGATCTTGGCGGCATAGGTGACGCCGTCCTCGCTCTGCTTCTTGAGCTGGAGGCCATCGCGGGCGAGCGCGGCCATCGCCCGCACCATCAGATCGGCGCCGAGGCGGGAGAGACGATCATGCAGGTCCAGCGCGGTCATGTTGTCCGTGATTGCGAGGCGCTCGGCCATGGCGACATCGCCGGTGTCGAGACCGACATCCATCTTCATCACCATCACACCGCTCTCGGCATCGCCGTCCATGATCGCGCGGTTGATGGGGGCCGCGCCGCGCCAGCGCGGCAGCAGCGAGGCGTGCAGATTGTAGCAGCCGAGTTTTGGCGCATCGAGGATCGCCTGCGGCAGGATCATGCCATAGGCGACGACCACGGCGGCATCGGCGTCGAACGCGCTGAACTCGTCGAGCGCTTCCTGGGTCTTCAGCGTCTTCGGCGTCAGCACGGGAATGCCGAGCTTTCGCGCAGCTTCTTCGACCGGGGTTGGCTGCAAGTGCAGGCCGCGCCGCCCGCCGGGCTTCGGCGCGCGGGTGTAGACGGCGACGATCTCATGGCCATGCGCGACCAGCTCGAGCAGCGTCGGCACGGAGAAATCGGGCGTGCCCATGAAGATCAGGCGGAGGGGCATGACAAGGACTCAGATGCGTTCCCTCCCCCCTGTGGGGGAGGGTTAGGGAGGGGGGTGCCACACGACGCGCTCTCGCGGATTGAGCGCGGACTAGTTCTTCGCCCCAGACAAACCTTTTCCTGGGCTACCCCCCTCCCCCGCCCTCCCCCACAAGGGGGGAGGGAGCAGAGCGGAGTGCTTGGCTACGAAACACTTACTCCGCGCGCTTGGCGGCTTTCTCGAACTTCTTCATCACGCGGTCGCGCTTGAGCTTTGACAGATAATCGACGAACAGGACGCCGTTGAGGTGGTCGATCTCGTGCTGGATGCAGGTGGCATAGAGGCCTTCGGCGTCCTCCTCGTGTACCTTGCCGTCGAGATCGGTGAAGCGCACGCGCACCTTCGCAGGGCGCTCGACCTCCTCGTAATATTCGGGGATCGAGAGGCAGCCTTCCTCGTAGACCGACAGCTCCTCGGACGAGGCGATGATCTCGGGGTTGATGAAGACGCGCGGCAGCGGCGTGGTCTCGCCGTTCTCGTCGCGCTTGGCGAGGTCCATGGTGATCAGCCGCAGCGGCTGCGCGATCTGGATCGCGGCGAGGCCAATGCCGGGCGCGTCATACATGGTCTCGAACATGTCGTCGGCAAGCTTGCGGATCTCGGCCGTAACCTTCTCGATCGGCTTGGAGACCAGACGCAGCTGCCTGTCGGGCAGGATGATGATTTCTCTGAGGGCCATGGCCGCGATTTAAGCCCCATGCCGGATGCGGTCAATGCGGAGAGGAACCCCGTTAACCCCTCGCTAACCATAAAACTTCAGCTTTCGTTAACCATAAAAATTAGGGGGCCGTTAACCGCTCTCGTTCCCTCTTCGTTCGCGGGAGTCCAGCGAATCGGCTAGAAGGGCGGAATGAACGAGATCATTTTCATGCTGGGCGACTGGCCGGTGCGCACCATCGATGCGCTGATCGGCTTCGGCGCCCTCGTCCTCATCCTCCTGGTGGTAATCGCCGTCGTGATCGGCCGCTCGGGCCGGCGCGGCGCGGAACTCGCGATGGCGCATGCGATCCGGGCCGACGAGCTTGAGGAGCGCCTCAGCGAGGTGCTGCGCGCCCAGAGCGAATCCTCTGGGAGGGTCGACGCCATGACCCAGGCGCTGGCCGGACGCCAGGCCGAGATGGCGCGCGCGGTCAACGAGCGGCTCGATTCGGTGACTCATCGCGTCGGCCAATCGATGGAGCACTCGACCCGCAACACCATGGAAAGCCTGCGCGCGCTGCACGAGCGGCTCGGCATCATCGACAGCGCCCACAAGAACCTCACCGATCTCACCACCCAGGTGACGACCCTGCGCGACGTGCTCGCCAACAAGCAGTCGCGCGGCGCCTTCGGCCAGGCGCGGATGGAGGCGATCGTCCAGGACGGCTTGCCGAAGGGCGCCTATGAGTTCCAGTTCACGCTCTCGACCGGCAAGCGGCCGGACTGCGTCGTGTTCCTGCCCGACCAGCGCCCGCTCTGCATCGACGCGAAATTTCCGCTGGAGGCGATGACGGCGCTGCACGACGCCCGCACCGACGAGGAGCGGCGCGTCGCCACGCAGCGGCTGCGCGGCGACGTGATGAAGCATGTCAGCGACATCGCGGAAAAATATCTCGTCACCGGCGAGACCCAGGAGATGGCGCTGATGTTCGTGCCGTCGGAATCGGTCTATGCCGAGATCCACGACGGTTTCGACGACGTGATCCAGAAGGCCTATCGCGCCCGCGTGGTGCTGGTGTCGCCCTCGCTGCTGATGCTCGCGATCCAGGTGATGCAGCAGATCATGAAGGACGCGCGCATGCGCGATGCCGCCGACCAGATCCAGACCGAAGTGATCAAGCTCGGCGACGATCTCGGCCGCCTTCGCGACCGCGTGGTCAAATTGCAGAAACACTTTTCCGATGCGAACGAGGACGTCCGCCAGATCCTGATCTCCGCCGACAAGATCGAGAAGCGTGCCGGAAGGATTGAGGAGCTCGATTTCAGCAAGAGCGATGCGGAAGGGCCGCGGCTGGTGGCGACGGACGCGGGTGAGCTGTTCCCGCGGAAGCTCCAGGCGGGGGAGTGACATCTTCACCTCTCCCCGCTTGCGGGGAGAGGTCGGATCGCCTCGGCGATGCAAAGCATCGTCCGGTGCGATCCGGGTGAGGGGGTACGGTCCCTCCGCGACTTCTTCCGCGGAGAGAGGCCCCTCACCCCGCCGTCTCCCCGTAAGAACGGGGAGACGGAGACGAGGCATC
>NZ_PTFE01000185.1:0-6268 GCF_002936975.1 Bradyrhizobium sp. AC87j1 | reverse complement strand
CCGGTGCAGCCGGCCTCGGCGCTGCACATGCGCTGGCGGGCTCCGGCCTCGCCGCGATCGTGCTGGAGGCACGGTCCAGGCTCGGCGGCCGCGCCTGGACCGTACAGGCCTCACCTGACGTGACCTTCGACGTCGGCTGCGGCTGGCTGCACTCGGCGGACAAGAACTCCTTCGTTTCGATCGCGCAGCGGCTCGGTTTCGAGCTCAACAAGGACCTGCCGCCCTGGCGCGAGCGCGCCTATGGCAACGCGTTTCCGCAAGGCGAGCGCGACGATTTCATGCGCGCGATGGACGCCTTCTATGAGCGCCTCTGGGAAGCCGCGCAGAAGGGCAAGGATGAGCCTGCGAGTCGGAGCCTCGAGGCGGGCAATCGCTGGAATCCCATGATCGATGCGATCTCGACCTATATCAACGGCTGCGAACTCAAGGACATGTCAACGCTGGACTGGGACGCCTATGAGGATTCTGGTCTCAACTGGCGCGTCCGCCGCGGCTATGGCGCGCTTGTTGCGGCCTACGGCGCGCCCTGCCCGGTGGCGTTGAACTGCAACGTCGCGTTGATCGATCATTCCGGCCGACGCATCCACCTCGAAACCTCGCAGGGCACACTGACCGCGGACAAGGTGATCATCACCGTGCCGACCAACCTGATCGCCGATGAGACGATCCGCTTTTCACCGCCGCTGCCGTCCAAGGTCGACGCAGCAGCCGGCCTGCCGCTCGGCATCGACGACAAGGTGACGCTCGCGCTCGAGGACGCCGAAGCCTTTCCCAAGGAAGCAAACTTGCGCGGCGCCACCATGCGCACCGCGATGGGCACCTACCACATCCGCCCGTTCGGCCAGCCCTGCATCGAAGGCTTCTTCGGCGGCAGCTTTGCACGCGCGCTGGAAGATTCCGGCGACGGCGCCATCGCCGCCCACAGCATCGACGAGATCGCGGGCTTCCTCGGCAACGACATCCGCCGCAAGCTGAAGCCGCTCGCCGAGTCGCGCTGGGCACATGATCCGTTCGCGCGAGGCTCCTATTCGCATGCGCTGCCCGGCCACGCCGGGGATCGCGCCGTGCTGGCCGCGCCGGTAGATGGTCGGCTGTTCTTTGCAGGAGAGGCGACGTCGCCGACCTTCTTCACGACCGCGCATGGGGCGCGGGACAGCGGGGAACGGGCGGCAAAGGAAGTGCTGGCGGCAATCGGGAAGCGCTAACCTCCCCACCAATGTCGTCCCGGCGAACGCCGGGACCCATACCGCGTGATCTTTCAGTCACGCGTGGGGCGCGTACCGCGGATTGACCCTAACTTCCAGTCTTCGCCAAACTCCGTCCTGTGGTTATGGGTCCCGGCGTTCGCCGGGACGACACCAATCTTGTGGTGCCGCTGTCGCGTCACTCGATCACCCGCGCCCGCAAATCTGCATCGGGCACGAAGCACGCGTCATACTTGCCGAAGATGCGATAGCGGTTGCGCGCGATGAGGTTGTACACGGGGTCTCGCAGCGGCTTCGGCACGGCGAACAACATGCGCACCCACCCCCAGCGGGGAAGCAGAGACAATACCGTCAGTGCAGCGTCGGACTTCAGAAACGCCTCGCCGCCATGAAAAACGGCATTGGTGTCGGGATCGTCGGGATCGATGCCGAATGTCCGCGCGAGCCGGGCTCCATAGTCCGACTGGATCGGCGTGAAGCGAAACCGCTTCGCCGTGTCGCGCTGCGCGACGAAGCGGACCCAGCGCGAGCAGAAGACGCAGACACCGTCGAACAGGATCACATCGTCGTCGGGCCATTTGCTCATCAGCGATTATCCAGCGTCAAGAGCGCCACCAACATCAGCACGATCGCCGGCCCCGTCTTCACCAGCGCGCCGAGCGGCTCGATCCAGAGATCGGGCGTCAGAACCGCCGCGCCGAACATATAGCCGAGCGAGGCGACGATGCCAGCAACGAGCCCGGCCGCCGCGGTGCGGCGGAAGGCAATCAGCACGCCGATGCTCATGTCCATCAGGCTGGTGCCGATGGTGATGGGATCGACCAGCGCGGCCGGGAAGTCGTGCGCCGTCAGGATGCCGGCGGCGGCACGGTAGGACACGAACACCGCGATGAAGCCGGAGATCAGCCAGAACACGACGAGGCTGGCGAAGATCAGCGCCTTGACCAGGAATAGCCGCGCGAACCATTTGTCCTGAACGGTCGCGGGATGACGACCAATCATATCGACCAACGTCTTCGGCGTGATGCCCGTGGCGGCGATCCATCCCGAGGGATCCCCTTGCACGCCGCGGCGCAGCTCGGCGATGGCCGTGGAGCGCATCGGCGGCATCCAGCCGAGATAATTGGCGAGATCGCCGATCTTGGCGCCGAGATCGAGCATGAAGGACGGCATCGCGACATGCGGCCACCCGGCCGTGCCGAACGCAAGGCGGAACTGCCTGATGACGCCGGCCATGGTGACCGGCTCAGCCTGCATCAGATCCCAGCCCACGGCTTTTACAGAGGCATCGTCGATGTCGCGCGCGGCAAGCCAGGCGATGGTGGCCGAAATATCCTCGATGGCAACAGGCTGGAACGACGTCGCCATCGCCTTGTCCGGCAGGTTGAGTGGGAAGGCAGCGAGCGCGCGGAGCATGGCGCTGCCGCCATAGGCGGATGGTGCGACCACGAAGCCCGGCCGCAGGATGGCGTGCGCAATGCCTGAGGCCGCGATCAGGCGCTCGGCCTCGCGCTTGGTCGTTGCGAAGGCGGTGCGATCAGCTTCGGCCGCTCCGGGGATCGAGATGTGCACCAGCCGGATCGCGCGGCCGCTGTCGGTGATCGCCGTAAGCAGGCGCGCAACGAAATCGCGATGCACGGCACCTGTGTCGCTGCCGGGGCCGTCCTGGAGCACGCCGAGACAGTTTACGACGACATCCACCGCACGCTCGCGCAATACGCGCGTCAGCACCGTCACGTCGAGCGAGAGGATCGGCAGCTCGATGTCGAGCGCGCTCGTCTTCTGCGCCGGTGACAGGCTGCGCGCCACGCCAAGCGCGCGAAAGCCACGCGTGCGAAGATCGTCAGTAACGAAGCGGCCGATCAGGCCGGAGGCGCCGAGCACCAAGATGGTTCGCTGGTTCATCACTGCTCTCAAAAAGGCTTTGCAACCATCAGCCAGAGGATCAGCATCGTCGCGCCGAAACCGGGGAAGCCGAACGCGAACCAGCGGCGAAACAGGACGAAGTATCGTTGTGGCAACGCCTTGTGCTGCTCTGCGGCCTTGCGCGCGAGATCGCGCATCTCGATCTGCATGAACACGACAGGGATCCAGAACAGGCCGGCGACGACATACAACACGAGCGAGGCGAGCAGCCAGCGCTCGGTGATCGACGTCGCGGAGAGCATCATCAGCAAGCCGCCCGTGATCGGCTGGAGGAGCACGGCCGACAGTGTGAAGATTGCGTCCGCAATGACGACGACCGAAGCGGTGCGCGCGATGAACTCCGCATCGTCGGTGCGATGCGCCATCAGCATGAAGAAGGCGATGCCGGTTCCGGTGCCGAGGATGACGATGGCACCGAGCACATGGAGAAATTTGACCAGGAAATACAGCGTCATGGCTTCTTGGTCGCTGTCGGCTTGCCCTGATTCAGCGCTCCCACGAGCTCCCGGCTCGCGGCTTTGACGCCGGCCTCACTCTCGATCATCCAGTGCCCCTCGCTGCCGGCGGCCGGCAAGGTGTGGAAGTCGACCTTGCCGCCGCTGCCGCGAAATGCGTCGGCCAGGCCCTTTGAAAACGCCGGCGAAAAATAGCTGTCATTGGTCGCAACGAGCCATGTGACAGGGATGCGCGCGCCCTTGCCGAACTCTGCAGCAGTGGCAAGCAGCGTGTGCGGCGCGCAGATCCGGTTCGGCTCATCATTGGCATGGCCGCCGCGCCCCGGCGCAAACACTGTGATCCCAGCGATCAGCTTCGGATCGGCATTGGCGAGCGCCAGCGCACCCCAGCCGCCGGCGGAATGGCCGATCACAATGGCAGCCTCCTTGCGGATGAAATCCTGCTTTCGCAAGAACTCCAGCGCGAGCCGGATTTCCTCGGCCGTTGCACGGCCCGAACGCGCATAGTCCGCCTCGTCACATCCGCCCTGGTCCTCGACATAGCCGCCGCCGGTCGCACCATGGCCGAGCCGCTCCGGCACCAGCACGGCAAAACCGCGCCCGACGAGATAGGCGGCGAGCGGACGATATTCCGGCTGCGGCATTTGCGCTCGACGCAATACATTCTGCGTCGAGGCGTGTGCGACGACCGCAAGCCGGAACGGACCTGCGCCGGCGGGGCGAAACAGCAGGGCATGCGCAGCAATGTCGGTATCCGGCGACGGCACCCGCCACGCTTGTCGGCGAAACGGTTCGCCCTCCTCGCCCGCTGAGCCAAACGTGACCTGAGCGCACAGAGGCGGCGCGGTCAGCAGGGCCAGCAGAGTCAGGAGCGCGAAGATGTTGAGAAGCCGCATGAATGGCCGAGGGCGAGCACGAACAGCGACAGCCACACTAGTAGGAACGAATCACTATGGGCGGACTTTCTGCGTGTCCCTCGCCCTTCATTCGTTGCCGCAGAGGGAGTTTTGCACCGACACACGGCACGCCGGTGCCATTCGAGTCGGCGTCCTGTCTTTTTTCGGTACAACATGGTTCAGATACTGATGCACAAAGTCCACACGTTAACCGATAATTAACGATAGGTCTTGCCGCCGGCGCGGCGACTTGGTTTGATTGCGCCCATGAGCACAACCCTGATCGAGGTCCGGCCGGCCAAAGCTGCAGATGCAACTGCGGTGGCGTCTACTCATGACGAAGCCTGGCGCTCCGCCTATCAGGGCATCATTCCCGGCGCCGAGCTGGAAAAGCTCATCAACCGCCGCGGCCCGCAATGGTGGGACAGCGCGATCCGCAAGGGCAGCCGCGTCAGCGTGCTGGTGTTCGGCGACAAGATCGCGGGCTACGCTAATTACGGCCGCAACCGCGCCCGCAGCCTGCATTTCGACGGCGAGATCTACGAGCTGTACCTGCGCCCCGAATTCCAGGGCCTCGGCTTCGGCCGCCGCCTGTTCGCCTCCGCCCGCCGCGACCTGATGCAGAGCGGGCTGAAGAGCATGGTGGTGTGGGCGCTCTCGGACAACGACCCGGCGACGGAGTTCTACCGGGCGCTGGGGGGCCGTATGGTGGCCCGCTCGTCGGAGCGGTTCGGGCCGAAGTCGCTCGACAAGGTTGCCTTCGCTTGGACCAATTGAGCTGCTGAAAGCCTAGGCGGCAGCGTTTCCCTTCCGTCGATACCGTTGCCTTTGAGCCGGTGACTTCCGGATTCATTATTTCACAAAAACGCGATGGATCAGCGGGCCAAGCCCGCGTATGACAGCGCCAAATCGCTGCCGGGCGCGATTTATCCTCGGCAATAACGGAGCCTTGAATGCGTATCGATGCGATCTCGATCGGGAAGAACGTACCTCACGAAGTCAACGTCCTCATCGAAGTCCCCGTGGGCGGCGAACCGATCAAATACGAGATGGACAAGGAGGCCGGCACGCTGGTGGTCGACCGCTTCCTCTACACGCCGATGCGTTACCCCGGTAACTACGGCTTCATCCCGCACACCTTGTCGGATGACGGCGACCCCTGCGACGTCCTGATCATCAACACCCGCGCCATCATTCCTGGCGCCGTCATGAGCGTCCGCCCGGTCGGCGTGCTGTTCATGGAAGACGAAGCCGGCGGCGACGAGAAGATTCTGGCGGTGCCGTCGTCGAAGCTGACGCAGCGCTACGACAAGGTGAAGTCGTACTCTGACCTGCCTGACATCACGCTGCAGCAGATCCAGCATTTCTTCGAGCACTACAAGGATCTCGAGAAGGGCAAATGGGTGAAGATCCTTCGCTGGGGCGGCCCGGAGGACGCGCACAAGCTAATCCTCGAGGGCATGGATCGCGAGAAGAAGAAGAAGGGCTGAAGCATCCGTGTCCCGGACGCGGCGCGGCATGAAATGACGCGACGCAGAGCCGGCAACTGTTATTGGGGGCCGGCCTTCAGGTACGGTTTCCTGTCGCGCATCATAGCGTTAAGGACCGTTAGCAGCTTCCTGGCAACGGCAATGAGGGCGAGCTTGGCCGGTTTGCCGGCCTGTCGCAATCTTTCATAGAAGGCCTTGAACGGATCGGCCCGTCGAACCGCGTTGAGAGCAGCCATGTAGAGAGCGTCGCGAACGCGCTTTCGACCGCCGGCGATCTTGCGTTTGCCACGGAAGGC
>NZ_PTFE01000184.1:0-6955 GCF_002936975.1 Bradyrhizobium sp. AC87j1 | reverse complement strand
GCCGCTGTCGGCTGTCCCCCCGGGCGGGGTCATTCTTTTGGGCCGGGAATTTTGTTGCAGCCCCGTCACACAGCGGTGCGAACCATCCCGTGCGGCAATCTTCACCAGTTGCTATTGCGAATTAATCGCAATAAGGTTCGCGACAAGTTTAGGAACTTGGGACGAAATCGCGTCGAATCGAGATCATCTCGATGACGCGAGCAACCAAGACCTGATGACAGGGCCGCCGCGAATCGGCAGGGATATCGCGACGGGTGGGACACATTCGCGTTTTGGGGGCGTGCGTTTTGACGTTGAGAGGTCACCGTTACAGATACTTGCGAACGGCCGCGGCGATTGCCTCGGGCGTGTTGGCTTTTCCCGCCGCGGGCCGCGCGGCCGATCTGCCGCTGAAGGCGCCGGCGCTGAGAGCCGTCTATGACTGGACCGGCCTCTATATCGGCGCGCATGCCGGCTATGGCCGCGGCTCGTCGCAGTTCGCGCTGAACGACGGCACAGGGATCAACGACAGCGGCGTCTTCAGCGGCATGATCGGCGGCGTGCAGGCCGGCTACAATTACCGCCTCAATTCCGGCTGGCTGGTCGGCGTCGAAGGCGATTTCACGTTCCCCAACTACATCACCTCGAATTCGATCGTCTCCTTCCTGACGACACCCGCCAACACTGTCACGCAGCAATGGGACTACACCGCCAGCCTGCGCGGCCGCGTCGGCTACACCAGCGGTCCGTGGCTGGTTTACGCCACCGGCGGCTTTGCCTGGATGGGCGAGCGCTATTTCGACACGCCGGCCTCCGGCGCCGAAGTCCCGAAAATCCTGAACACGCGGCCCGGCTGGATCGCGGGTGCCGGCGTCGAATACGGCTTCGCGCCGCATTGGAGCGCACGGCTCGAATATCTCTACAGCCGCTTCGACGGCGCCAATGTCGCCTTCTCCACGGGGGCCCAATACAGCTCTTCGTCGCTCGACTTTCAGCAGGTCAGGCTCGGCCTCAACCGCAAGGTCGATTGGCCGGGCATGCCGAGCTACAACCCGAACAGCTCCTTGATCGACACCGAATCGGATCGCTGGGAGATTCACGGCCAGAGCACCTATCTGCCGCAAGGCTATCCGTCGTTCCCCGCCCTCTACAGCGGAACGAACTCTCTCTCACCATCGAGGCAGGCCAAGGCGACCTGGAGCAACAGCCTGTTCCTGAACGCGCGGCTGTGGGACGGCGGCGAGGTCTATTACAATCCCGAGCTGCTCCAGGGATTTGGCCTGAACGACACGGTCGGCGCGGCCGGCTTCCCGAACGGCGAAGCGCAGAAGTCGAACTTCCCCTATCCGCATTACAACACCTCGCGCCTGTTCGTGCGCCAGACCTTCGGCTTCGGCGGCGAGCAGGAAGAACTCGCCAGCGGCCAGCTGCAGCTAGGCCAAAAGGTCGACGTGTCCCGCCTCACCGTGCAGGCCGGCAAGTTCGCAGTGGTCGACGTGTTCGACGGCAATGCCTACGCCAAGGACACTCGCAGGGATTTCATGAACTGGTCGATCTGGGCCCCCGGCGCCTTCGACTATTCCGCCGACAAGGTCGGCCTCACCTACGGCGTCACCGCCGAGCTCAATCAGAAGCAATGGGCGCTGCGCGGCGGCTATTTCCTGATGGTCGCAGAGCCCAACTCAAATCATTTCGACACCAAGGTCGGGGAGCGCGGCCAGTACGTGATCGAGCTCGAGACGCGCTTCTCGCTGTTCGGCCAACCCGGCAAGCTCAGGACCATGGGCTGGCTCGACAGCGCCAACATGGGCAGCTTCCGCGAGACGTTGAACAATCCCGCGCTCAATCTCGACATTGCGCAGACCCGGCGCGGCCGCACCAAGGTCGGCTATGTCGTCAACCTCGAGCAGGCGATCACCGAGGATGTCGGACTGTTCGGCCGCTGGAGCTGGAACGACGGCAAGAGCGAAACGCTCGCCTTCACCGACATCAACCGCAGCCTGTCGGCTGGTCTTTCGATCAAGGGCACGAAATGGGGCCGGCCTGACGACGTGGTCGGCGTCGGCGGCGCGATCAACGCGATTTCGCAGGACTATCGGGACTTCCTCGCCGCCGGCGGCCTCGGCGTGCTGGTCGGCGACGGTGCGCTCAACTACCGCAAGGAGCGCATCCTCGAAACCTATTACGCCTATGCGCTGAACAAGAATCTCACCCTCACCGCCGACTACCAGCTCATCGTCAACCCCGCCTACAACGCCGACCGCGGACCGGTGTCGGTCATTTCCGGGCGGCTGCACGGGGAGTTCTGAGCGGGGCTCAGAACAGTAGCGTGATGCCTGAGACGAGCAGCAGCGCGAGCACGATCCTGCGGAACGTGGTCTCGTCGATCCGGCCGAACAGCTTGAGCCCGAGCCACGTGCCGCCAAACAGGAACGGCAGGCCGAGCGCGAACAGCTTTGCCGTCTCAAACGTGAGCGCTCCCTTGGCGCCCAGCAGCAGCGCCGCCACGGCGAACACCGCGACCGCGACCGGCTGGAACGTCGCGCGTTGGATGTCCTTGGGCAGACCGCGCAGATTGCACCAGATGGTGATGATGATGCCGGCAAGCCCGGTCAGCCCGCCGAGCAGGCCGTTGACGAAACCGATCGTTATATCGGTGGCCGGCGGCACATTGGTCGCGACCTTGAGCTGCGGCCGGAGCAACGCATAAAGGCTGTAGCCGATCAGGATCGCTCCGACCGCGATGCGGACGCTCCTCGGGTCCGCCCAGGTCAGAAGCGACACGCCGGCCGGCACGCCAAAGACGGCGCCGGCCATGAACGGCCACAGCCGACGCCAGTCGAGTGCCGCGCGCAGCTTCCAGACCGAGTAACCCTGCACCAGAAGGCCGAAGCCGACGATGAGGCTCGCGCTCTGAAGCGGCGTCAGCACGTAGAGCCACAGCGACGCCGCCACCAGGCCGAAGGCAAAGCCGGAGAGGCCGGCGACGAACGCGCCGGCAAACGTGGCCAACAGGAAAAGCGGAAGCTCGATTGCGATCCCGTCCATTGCTCGCTCCATGAATCAGCGAGCAGCGCTTGCGTGGGATCACCACTTCACGGGGAAGCTGCGACGCCCCCGGCATGAGAAACCTAGGGGAAGCGAGGTGTTTCCACAATCAACTTCTTACGCCGCGCGGATCGCGTCCAGGAACTTGCCGACCTCGACCTTGAGACGGCTGCTCTCGCCGGACAGCGATCTGGCGGAGGCGAGAACGTTGGAGGAGGCCGATCCGGTCTGGCTCGCGCCGCGCTGCACGTCGACGATGCTGGCGGAGACCTGCTGGGTGCCGCGGGCCGCCTGCTGCACGTTGCGGGAAATCTCCCGCGTCGCTGCGCCCTGCTCCTCCACCGCCGCGGCGATTGCGGATGCAATCTCGGACATGCGGGAGATGGTGTCACTGATCGACCTGATGGCGCCGACGGAGTCCTCCGTCGCGGTCTGGATTCCCGTGATCTGCTGGCTGATCTCGCCGGTGGCCTTGGCGGTCTGCTCGGCAAGCGCCTTGACCTCGGAGGCGACCACCGCAAAGCCGCGGCCGGCCTCGCCGGCGCGCGCCGCCTCGATGGTGGCGTTGAGAGCCAGAAGATTGGTCTGGCCTGCGATCTGGCTGATGAGCTCGACCACGTCGCCGATCCGCCCCGCGGCCTTGGCGAGCTCGCCGACATAATCGTTGGTCCGGCCCGCCTGCTGCACCGCCTCGCCGGCGATGCGCGCGGAATCCTGCACCTGCCGGCTGATCTCGTCGACCGACGAGGCCATCTCCTCGGCCGCCGCGGCAACGGTCTGCACGTTGGTGGAGGCCTGTTCGGAAGCGGCCGCGACGGTCGCGGTGACCTTTTCCGATTGATCGGCCGTGCTTGTCAGCGTTCCCGCGGACACTTCCAGCTCCGAGGAAGCCGACGACACCGTGTTGATCACGTCGCCGATCATGGCTTCGAAATCGCGCGCGATCTGGTCCATACGCTGGCTGCGCCGCAGCTTCGCGTCGGCCTCGACCCCGGCCGCCTCGTCGGCGGCCTTCTTGGCGAGCAGTGAATCCTTGAAGTGCTGCAGCGAGCCCGCCACCTGGCCGATCTCGTCATTGCGGCCCGTCGCGGGAATCTCGACGTCGTGCTGTCCGGCAGCGAGCGTTGCGATCACGTCCGCGAGCCGGCTGAGCGGCGTCACCACGCGCCTGCGCAGCATCATGGTCACGCCACCGAGAGTCCCGAGCAGCGCCAGCACCACCACGCTTGCGAGCGCGAGCATCGCCAGTGCGCCATCGCGCGAGGCCGAGGCACGCTCGGAAGCTTCGGCCAATGCGGCATCGCGCACGCCGTAGAACATCTGGATGGCCGGCACGATGACCTTCGCCAGTTCGTCGGCGTTGCTGCTGTACTTGCCGTCGCTCCGGGCTGCGGGAATCTCCTTGTCGACGGCAGCCGCAGCTTTTCCAAAATACGATTCCGTTGCCGCCTTCAGCGCGGTCGCGATGCGGGAGGGATTTCCGAGTTGGTCGATGCCTGCCTCGATGCGCTCGCGGTCGGCCTCCACGCGGCCTTGCATGCGATCCATCAGCGACAATTCGGTCGCCGTGAGCGGGCGACTCGCGGACAGCGCCGGGGACAGCGTGGCGGCTCGGCTGCCGGCCGCGACACGCAGGTCCTGGGCCGTCCGCGCCAGGCTCAACAGCGCCGCGAGCGAGGAATCGGCGTTGATGACTTTCGCTTCGAGCCGGTTCATGACCGGTTCGATGTTGCCGATGACCTCGGCGACACCGGGTAGAAAGCCCTTGATCACAGGACCATCGCGCGCCGCCAGGGGGACGCTCATCGCGCGATCTGCCGCCGCGGTAACCTCCTTCAGCCGCCGAGCGGCACGGTCGAGATTCTCGACAATCGCTCCGCCGTCATCCAGCACCAGGATGGCGCGCCTTGCAGCCTCGAAGCCGGCCTCGGCGGCTTTCGCGGCCTTCCCGGCCGCTTCGATCTGGGCTGGCGTCGCCGCCGCTTCCTGGAAGATCGGACCGATATAGGGGGCGCGAAGCCCGGCGACGTGCTGGCTGACCATCAGGGTCGCACCAAAGGCATCGACAGTCTTGATCGCGTCGGAGCGGTTCGTGAAGATGCGCGTCTGGGGTATCAGCACCTCGGCGCCGAGGATGACTGCAAATACCGTCACCGTCAGCATCGACAGCGCGAAAAGCTTCCCGATCCGCATCCCTGGGTCCCCCGAATACATTTCTGCAATGTCGAAAACCTAGCCGGCCGGCCACTAAGAGCCCGTTAAGCAACGGCAGCCCCGTAGTTCCACGGGAGCTCGCGCAAGCGTGTCGAAGCCAGCGCCCACACGGTTCCCTCGGGGCGCCCAAATGCGGCAAAATTGCCGGCATTTCTTCGCCGAATACCTATATCAAGGCGTGTGCCGTCCTATTCGGCCACACCCCCTTACCTCGGAACGTCAATGCTCTCGGTCGAACTCGTCATCGTCGTCGTCCTGATCGTCATCAACGGCCTCTTGTCCATGTCAGAGCTGGCCGTGGTCTCGTCCCGCCCGGCCCGGTTGTCGATGCTCGCCGCCAAGGGCGTGCGCGGCGCCGAGCGGGCGCTGACGCTGGCAGCCAATCCCGGCAAGTTCCTCTCGACGGTGCAGATCGGCATCACGCTGGTCGGCGTGCTCTCCGGCGCGTTCTCCGGCGCGACGCTCGGACAGCGGCTGACGCAATGGCTCCTCGAGCTCGGTCTATCCGCGGGAATTGCCGACATCGTCGGCGTCGGCATCGTCGTGACGCTGATCACCTACGCCACCCTGATCGTCGGTGAGCTGGTGCCGAAACAGGTGGCGCTGCGCGACCCCGAAAGCATCGCGGTCAGGGTCGCGCCCGCGATGCACGTGCTTGCGAAGGTCTCGCTGCCGCTGGTCTTTCTGCTCGATCTCTCGGGCAGGCTGATCCTCACGCTGCTCGGCCGCGGCGGCAAGGCCGAGGAGAAGGTCTCGGAGGACGAGATCCACCACCTCGTCAGCGAGGCCGAGAGCGCGGGCGTGCTCGAGCCCGGTGAGAAGGAGATGATCGCGGGCGTGATGCGGCTCGGCGACCGGCCGGTCGGTGCGGTGATGACGCCGCGCACGGAAGTCGACGAGATCGACCTCAACGACGATCCGGCGGTCATCCGGGAAATCATCGCCAAGAGCCCGCATTCGCGCTTTCCCGTCTCCGACGGCGACCGCGACAAGCCGATCGGCGTGCTCCAGGCCAAGGACCTGCTGATCGCCTATATGAACGAACGCACGCCGGACCTGCGCGCGCTGGTGCGCGAGGCGCCCGGCATCCCGGCGTCGGCAGACGCGCGCGACGTGCTGACCATCCTGAAAGCTGCGCCGGTCCACGTCGGTTTCGTCTACGACGAATATGGCGGCTTCGAAGGCATGGTGACGGCCGCCGACATCCTCGAATCGATCGTCGGCGCCTTCCATTCGGAGGCCGGACCGCCGGAGCCCGCCTTTGTCAGGCGCGCCGACGATTCGCTGCTGATCTCGGGCTGGATGCCGGTGGACGAATTCGGCGAATTGCTCGGCGTCGAACTGCCGCCGCACCGCTACAACACGGTGGCGGGCCTGGTGCTGCAACAGTTCAACGTGCTGCCCGACACCGGCGATGCCTTCGACTTCGGCGGCTGGCACATCGAGGTGGTCGATCTCGACGGGCGTCGGATCGACAAGATCCTGGCGAGCCGGTTGAGTGAGGTCGAGACGGGGTAGTTCGAGCGATAGAGCGAGCCCCAACCACAGCTGTCGTCCCGGACAAGCGTAGCGCAGCGGAGCGCTGATCCGGCAACTGTTATTGGGGGCCGGCCTTCAGGTACGGTTTCCTGTCGCGCATCATAGCGTTAAGGACCGTTAGCAGCTTCCTGGCAACGGCAATGAGGGCGAGCTTGGCCGGTTTGCCGACCTGTCG
>NZ_PTFE01000183.1:0-7154 GCF_002936975.1 Bradyrhizobium sp. AC87j1 | reverse complement strand
TCCCCAACCCTCCCCCGCAAGCGGGAGAGGGGGCGCACCGTTCGTATCGCCAGCAGTTCTGGCCCTCACGGAAACACCAGCCGTCCGCTCTGAAGCAGCCACATCACACTGGTCAGCGTGACCACGGACGCAAAGGTGCCGAGCAGCACCGCGACGGACGCCGATTCGATCCAGGCATCGTTCTGCCGGGCGATCACGAACACGTTCAGCGCCGGCGGCAGCGAGGCCATCAGCACGGCGGTCGCAGCCCAGGGCTGCGCGAAGGGGCCGAACGCCAGCATCAGGCCGAATGCCGCCAGCGGATGGATCAGGAGCTTGACCGCGATCACGCCCGGCACTTCCCACGGCACCCGGTCGAACGGACGCAGCGCCACGGTCACGCCGAGCACGAACAGCGCTGTCGGTGCGGCGGCGTTCTGGAGGAAGGTGATGGTGCGGTCGAGCGCGACCGGCATCTCGATATGCAGCGCTGCGACCGCGGCACCGAAGCAGGCCGACATGATCAGCGGGTTGAGCACGATCTGCTTCAGCACGACGCCGAAGGCGTGCACGATCGAGGGATGGTCGCGGTCGGACAGCTCGATCAAGAGCGGCACGATCGTGAACAGGAAGATGCTGTCGCAGCAGAAGATCAGCGCGGTCGGCGCCGCAGCCTTGGTCCCGAGTACGGCGAGCGCCAGCCCAGGCCCCATGTAGCCGATATTGCCGTAGCCGCCGGAGAGACCTGCGAGCGTCGCCTCGCGCAATGTCAGCCGTCCCAGAACCTTGCCCACGACCAGCGCCAGGGTGAACGCCGCAACGGTCGACAGTGTGGTCGCGACCAGGAACGGCGGGTTGTTCAATTCTGCGAACGGCGTCTTCGACATGATCGCAAACAGCAGCGCCGGCAGCGACACGTAGAGCAGGAAGAAGTTCATCCAGGCGAGGCCCGATTCCGGCAAGGACTTGGCCTTGCCGCAGGCAAAACCGACGAAGATCAAGCCGAAATAAGGTAGCGCCAGATTGAGGATATCGAGCATTGGTGAAGTGTTTTCTGAAGACTTGGGGGCTATCTGCCCCCAAAGTGAACGTTAATTCCAGATGAGGCCACTAGCATCGGCCACAATCCTGGTCTATCGACGGGGAATGATTAAAGCGCGGACCGCCAAATTCCAGATCGGACAGGTCGTGCGCCACCGGATCTTCTCGTTCCGGGGCGTGATCTTCGACATCGATCCGGAATTCAACAACACCGAGGAGTGGTGGCTGTCGATCCCCGAGGAGGTGCGGCCCCACAAGGACCAGCCGTTCTACCACCTGCTCGCGGAGAACGCGGAATCCGAATACGTCGCCTATGTCTCGGAGCAGAACCTTCTGCCCGACGATTCCGGCGAGCCGGTCCGGCATTCCCAGGTTGCCGAGATCTTCATCAAGGACAAGGCCGGCGGCTATCGCCCGCGCAACCCGTCGCTGAACTAGGTTTTCACCACCAGCACCCAGCCAGCAAAAAAGGCGCTCGAGATGAGCGCCTTCTTCGTATCTGGACGTCGTGCGCCCGATTACTTCTGGCCGGCCGGAGCCGCGCCCGGGGCAGCACCGCTCTGCTCGAGCTTCTTGCGCTGCTCGTCAGCCTTCTTCTGAAGCTCTTCCTGGAGCTTCTTCTGATTTTCCTCGAACACCTTCGGATCGGTCGGCGGACCGTCATAGGCCTTCTGGAATTCGCCGGCGAGCGGCAGCGGCAGGGTCAGCGGCGCGCCGTTGGCGTTGATCGCCTGGACAACGAGATTCTGGCCCTTCTTCATGCTGTTGATGAGCTCGGGCGTCGCCTCGTAATCGGACATGCAGCCGTTCTGGAAGCAGATCACATAGGGCTGCTGCAGCGGCGCGTTGCTGTCGACGATGATGCGGGTGCCGTGCACGAGCTGCATGCCGAGCGGCAGCGTCACGCGCAGGATCTTCTTGGGCTCGCCTTCCGGCTCGATGATCACGGCGGCGATGACCGGCTGGCCCGATTCGATGCGACCGTCCTTGCCGGTGAAGCAGACCTGCTTGGCGTTGGCGTCCTGGCCCTTCAGGCAGAACTTGGTCCAGGGGGCGTAGATCAGCTGGATCTGCTGATCGGCCGGCTGAGCCGCGCCCTGCTGCGCCGGAGCGCCCTGGGCGGGAGCCTGCTGGGCGGGGGCCTGAGCGGCCGGTGCCGGAGCCTTGGGAGCGGCCTTGGGAGGCGCTTTCGGGGCCGGAGCGGCCTTGGGCGCACCCGGGGCCGGCGCCGGGGTCTGGGCCTCGGCGGCAAACGGAACGGCCAATGCCGTCGCCGTCAACAGGGCGAGAAGTCGCCCACGCGGCCGGACGGACGCGGCCAAGTAACGGAAATTCATTGCGGAAAACCCTTTCTGAACGGGAAGCGCCCGAACCGCTCCGAAGCGCCGAACCAAGCCGCCTTGGGCGCGGCTCTCTTCCCGTCAATTGAGGCAGATAAGTGACGGGCTCGGCGCTCTTGCGCGATTG
Organism: Bradyrhizobium sp. AC87j1; assembly: GCF_002936975.1. NCBI lineage: Bacteria > Pseudomonadati > Pseudomonadota > Alphaproteobacteria > Hyphomicrobiales > Nitrobacteraceae > Bradyrhizobium > Bradyrhizobium sp. AC87j1. The sequence continues at coordinate 4,667 of NZ_PTFE01000183.1, read as the reverse complement.
CCCGCCTTCTTAACGTGGCCGACGAAAAGATCAATGCCGACAACCGTCTTTGGCCACATCCGCGGCTGCGCCCGGTGAAATTCCCTGTGATAGGATTCAAGGCCAGCCGGTCCTCGAATCAACGTGTGCCCATGTTCAAGTTCCAGCGCCTTTTCGAGGGCCCCGGTCTCCGCCTTTGCGTCCTTGCCTCTGTGCTCGCGGTTGGGCTGTCCGCTGGCGGCGCGCGGGCCGAGGAAGCCCATGCCATCGCCATGCACGGCAAGCCGGCCATGCCGGCCGATTTCATCCACATGCCCTACGCCAATCCCGATGCCCCCAAGGGCGGCCGCTTGATCTGGGGTGTTCTCGGAACCTTCGACAGCCTCAATCCCTTCATCGTGAGGGGATTAGCCGTGCAGCAGATGCGGGGCTACGTGGTCGAGAGCCTGCTCGCGCGCGGCAATGACGAGCCATTCACGCTCTATGGCCTGCTCGCCAGGAGCGTCGAAACCGACGACGAGCGGAGCTTCGTCACGTTCCGTCTCGATCCGCGCGCCCGTTTCTCCGACAGCAAGCACGTGACGGCCGAAGACGTGCTGTTCTCCTGGCAGCTGCTGCGCGATCACGGCCGCCCCAACCACCGGCAGTACTACGCCAAAGTCGCCAAGGCCGAGGCGACCGATCCCCTCACCGTCCGCTTCGACCTCGCGGGCGCCAACGACCGCGAGCTGCCGCTGATCCTCGGCCTGATGCCGATCCTGTCGAAGCAAGCGGTCGACGTCGCGACCTTCGAGGAGACGACGCTGACGAGCCCGATTGGCTCCGGCCCCTATCGCGTCACGGCGGTGAAGCCCGGGGCCAGCGTGACGCTCACCCGCAATCCCGACTATTGGGGCCGCGACCTGCCCATCAACCGCGGGCTCTACAATTTCGACGAGATTCGGCTCGACTATTTTCGCGAGGCCAACGGCCAGTTCGAAGCCTTCAAGCGCGGCCTCTATGATTTTCGCGTCGAGCACGAGCCGCTGCGCTGGCACGACGGCTACGATTTTCCGGCCGTCAAAAGCGGCGAGGTGATCCGCGACACCGTCAAGCCGGGCCTGCCGCAACCCTCCGAATTCCTGGTATTCAACACCCGCCGACCGATCTTCGCCGACATCCGCGTCCGTCAGGCTCTGACGCTTCTGTTCGATTTCGAGCTGGTCAACCGCAATTACTTTTTCGGGCTTTATTCGCGCGTTGCCGGCTATTTCGCCGGCTCCGACCTTTCGGCCTATGGCCGACCTGCGGACGCGCGCGAGCGCGAGCTGCTCAAACCCTTCGCCGCTCAAATTCGGCCCGATGTCATGGACGGCAGCTACCGCCTGCCGGTGACCGACGGATCGGGACGCGACCGCACCACGCTACGCGCGGCGATGAAGCTGTTGTCGGAAGCCGGCTACGAGCTCGACGGCACCGTGCTGCGCAATCGCAAGACCAAGGCGCCCTTCACCTTCGAGATACTGGTCACGACCCGCGACCAGGAACGCATCGCGCTCGCCTTCCAGCGCGACCTCAAGCGCGCCGGCATCGAGCCGAGCGTGCGAACGGTAGACCCCGTGCAGTTCGACCAGCGCCGGCTCGCTTACGAATTCGACATGATCCAGAACCGCTGGGACCAGTCGCTGTCGCCCGGCAACGAGCAATATTTCTACTGGGGCAGCGCTGCCGCGGACAATCCGGGGACCCGCAACTACATGGGCGCCAGGGATGGCGCAGTCGATGCCATGATCGCCGCCCTGCTCGAGGCCCGTGAACATACGGATTTCGTCTCGTCGGTGCGGGCGCTCGACCGCGCCCTGATCGCGGGCTTCTACACAATCCCCCTGTTTAACGTATCCGAGCAATGGATCGCGCGCTGGAATCGGATAGAACGGCCCAAGGCCATCTCGCTCTCAGGCTATTTGCCGGAGACCTGGTGGTCGAAGGGGCAGCCGCAAGCTCATCAAGCAAAGTGACGCCGTGAACCAGCCAGCCGTATCGCCGACGCTCGACACGTTGTTTCAGCGCACGCTGATGCGGCAGCCGCACGCGCCCGCCCTGCTCGACCCCCTCAACAAGGCCCGCGTGACCGGGCACCAGCCGCGGCGGATGACCTATGCCGAGGCCGACACGGCCATCGAGGCGCTGTCGGCCTATTTCGTCGAATCAGGCCTGCCGGCCAATTCCGTCATCGCGATCCAATTGCCTGCCACGGTCGAGTTCGTGCTCACCGTGCTCGCCGCCCATCGCGCCGGGCTCGTGGTCGCGGTGCTGCCGCTGCTTTGGCGCCACGCGGAACTGACCGCGGCGCTGAACCGCACCGCGGCGCGCGCCATCGTCACCATGAGCACGGTCGACGGCGTCAGCTATGCCGATCTGGCGATGCATGCGGCCGCCGAAGCCTTCTCGATCCGTCACGTCTGCGGCTTCGGAGGCGACCTGCCCGAAGGCATGGCTTCGCTCGACGATGTGCTGGCCCGCCCGCCCGGCACCACGCGCGCCGTGATCCAGGACGGCCGCAAGGCGGCGATGATCTCCTTCGACGTCACCGCGGAAGGCTTTCGCCCGGTGCCGCGACCGCATTTCAGCGTGATCGCCGGTGGCCTTGCGATGTCGCTGGAAGCCGACGTCAGGCAGGGCGCGACCGTGATGGCGGCGTTCACGCCGATGTCGTTCGCAGGGCTCGCCTCCTCGCTCGCGGTGTGGCTGCTCTCCGGCGGCGCGCTGGCGCTGCATCATCCGTTCGAGAACGATGTGCTGGAGCAGCAGATCAACGAGCACGAATGCGAGGTGCTGATCGCGCCGGCGCAGCTTGCCTTGCGGCTCGGCGATGCCGATCTGGCGGCGCGGATGCCGACCTTGCGCAACGTCATCGGCCTGTGGCGCGCGCCCGAGCAGGTGGCGGCGAGCGATGCCTGGATCGCGCCGCATGCGCCGCTGACCGACGTCTACCTGTTCGGCGAGGCCGGGCTGTTCGGCGCCCGCCGCGGCGAGGACGGCATGCCCGTTGCGGTGATGCCCGGCCCGCACGGTGCCCCGCGCGAGCAATCCGGCTCCTCCATTGCCGGCGAGATCCTGCTGACGCCGAAGGGCACGCTCGGCCTGCGCGGCGCGATGGTGCCGATCGCGGCCTATGCCCCGCCGCAACCGGTCGGCGACACGCTGATCGCGCAGCCGCCGCGAGACTATGTCGACACCGGCTACGCCGCCCGGCTCGACCGTCCGAGCGGTGCCATCTGCATCACCGCGCCCCCCTCCGGCATCATGGCCGTCGGCGGCTACCGCTTCCTCTCCAACGACCTCCAGGAATGGGCGCGCCGGCTCGGCCAGGGCGCCCTGCTCACCGCGCTGCCCGACCGGCTTTCCGGCCACCGGCTGGCCGGACGCGCCCAGGACAATACCCGGGCCCGCGAAGCGCTCAGTGAGCTCGGGCTTAACCCCCTGATGGTCGAGGCTTTTCGCGACCGCTCCGGCCCTGTCTAGGCGCAGTTTCGCCTGGTACGTTGACGCTGCATTAAGGCGGCCAAACTAGATTGCGGGGCATCTGTCGCGTGATCAGAGTTTTGCGAATGTCCCAGGCGGGCCCGATCCTGTTTGTGTCGAATGCCGAGCGGCCGCCCTTCATTGCGGCGCTGGACGAGGCCCGGCTCTTTCCCGTCGTCGACACCGACTGGGCCAGCGCAGCGCGCGCGGTCGAGCAGGTCCAGCCGGCCGCGGTTCTCGCCCAGATGTCCGGCGGTCATGAGCCGCATATTGCGCCACTCGCCAAGAAGATCGCCGACCAGTCGCTCTACCTTCCCTTCGTGGCCCTCGATGCGATGGGCATGCTGCCCCACAACGCCCTGCCCTTCTCCTCGCGCGGCGGCAATTCCGATCGCCTGATCGCGCGGCTTCGCGCCGCTTTGCGCGTGCGCACCCTGCACGCCACGGTGCTGCGCCGGCTGCCGGAAGTGAAGGTCGCGCTGCCGGAGGGCGATCCCGCCCGCGATGCCACCGTGCTCCTGATCGGCAGAGGCTCGGCCTATCCCGCACTCTCCGTCGCGTTCGGCGAACGCGCCGGCGTCGTCGGCGCGCTCTCGATCGAGGCCGCCGCCAAACACCTCAACACCCGCGACCTCGACGGTGTCGTGCTCGCCGAAGGTTTTACCGCGCGCGTCACCGACGCCTTTCTCACGGTGCTCGCCGAGGACACCCGCTTCCGCAGCCTGCCCGTCGTCGTCACCGCGCATCAGCTGACGCAGACCTACGACCTGCCCAACCTTGAGCTGATTCCGGGCGAGCCGGCGAAGGTCGCGGCCAATGCGCTGCCCCTGATCCGCCAGCATGCGATGGAAGCACAATTGAGCCGCACGCTGCGCTCGATTGATGCCGGCGGCTGGCTCGATCCGCGCAGCGGCCTGCTCACCGTGGAAGCCTTCGCCCGCGACTTTTCCAAGGCGGTCGAGCAGACGCTGGCCCGCGGCGGCGGCCTGTCGGTCGCACGCTTCGCTTTCGATCCCGGCAATTCCCGCGCCCAGCTCGATGCCGCCCGCATCCTCAGCCGGCTGATGCGGCAGATGGATTTCGGCGCGGCGCAGAAGGACGGCTCGGTCATCGTCGTGTTCGCGGAAACCGACTTCCGTACCGCCCACATGATCGCCCGCCGCCTCTCGGCGGTGATGCGGCAC
>NZ_PTFE01000182.1:0-7250 GCF_002936975.1 Bradyrhizobium sp. AC87j1 | reverse complement strand
GCGCCGGTAAGCCGAAAATGGTCGCCCTCATCGCCGTGGCCCGCAAGCTCATCACCATCCTCAACGCCATGCTCAGGGATCGAAAACCATGGCAACCCGCTTGACAAAGAACACAGTCGCTGAGGTGGCCGCTCCTTCAGCGGCCCTCGAGGGGCGACGGCCCCGCTGCATCGCGACCATTCATCCTCCGAGGCTCACCTTGCGATGCGTCCGCATCGCAAGCCTCGCGCCTCAGGATGACGGGTCTGAAGTTCGGATTGAGGGGATAGCTGAGATGGCCAGCCTCACGCCTCAGAACAAATTGCCCTGATCCACCGGCTTGGCCACCCGCTTCGGCGCGGGTTTTGTCTCTTGCGCGGCCGGCTTCGGCTGCGCCGGCGCGCGCTTGGCCGTCGGAGCTGCACGATCCGCGTCCGCGGTCGCGCCGACACGGCCATCGGCGAACTCGATCTCGAGCCGCGCATTCGGCCCGATGCTGTCCGCCGCATGCAGCGGATGTCCCGCCTCGTCCCGCACCAGCGCGAAGCCGCGCGCGAGCACGCTGCGATACGACAAAGCCGACAGCAGCTTGCCGCTGTTCTCGACGCGGGCCTCTAGCCGCTGCAGCAACGTGACGAGCGCGCGGCCGGCGCGCTCGCCAAGGCGATGCGTGCGCTCGCGCTGGCGGGCGATCGTGTTGCGCTGTGCCTGCGCATTGGAGAGCTTTGAGGCGCGCAAGCGAACTTCAAGTCCGGCAAAGCGGTCGCGCCGACGCCGCAGCAGCGAGCGCGCGGAGAGACCCAGCCGTTCGCCGCACACGGTGAGCCGGTGGTCGGCCTGCGTGATCTGGCCGTGCAGCACCCGCAGCGTCAGCTTTGAACTTGCTGCGGTAAACCGGCGGAAATGCGCATGCGTGTTGGCCTTGAGGCAGCGGGGCAGGGATGCTCCCGCCGAATCCAGCCGCTGCCTGGGAATGGCGAGCAGATCGCCGGCCGCCGGCAGCGCGCGTGCGGCGGCGCGCAGCTCGCTGCGGCGGCTCTCCTGGCTGCGTTGCCAATAGGCGCGGGTGCGGCGCCCGAGGTCGGCGACCTCAACGAAGAGATCGCTGCGCACCGGCACCGCCATCTCGGCCGCGGCCGTCGGCGTCGGCGCGCGCTTGTCGGCGACGAAATCGATCAGCGTGATGTCGGTCTCGTGCCCCACCGCCGAGATCAGCGGGATCATGCTCTCGGCGGCTGCCCGCACCACGATCTCCTCGTTGAATGACCAGAGGTCCTCCAGCGAGCCGCCGCCGCGCGCGACGATCAGCACGTCGGGGCGAGGAATCTTGCCGCCCGGGGCAATCGCGTTGAAGCCGCGGATGGCGGCCGCGACCTGCTCGGCCGAGCCGTCGCCCTGCACTTTCACCGGCCACACCAGCACGCGGCGAGGGAAGCGGTCCTCCAACCGGTGCAGGATGTCGCGGATCACGGCGCCGGTCGGCGAGGTCACGACGCCGATCACCTCCGGCAGCCACGGCAGCAGCTGCTTGCGCGCTTCGTCGAACAACCCTTCCGCGGCGAGCTTCTTCTTGCGCTCCTCCATCAGCGCCATCAGCGCGCCGATGCCGGCCGGCTCCAGCGCCTCGATCACGATCTGGTATTTCGAGGAGCCCGGATAGGTCGTGAGCTTGCCGGTGGCGATGACCTCGAGCCCTTCCTGGGGCTTGAAGCGCATCCGGCCATGCACGCCCTTCCAGATCACCGCCTCGATCTTGGCGCTCTCGTCCTTGAGCGCAAAATAGCAATGGCCGGAGGAGTGGGCGCCGCGGAACCCCGAGATCTCACCGCGGACCCGGACATGGCCGTAGGTGTCCTCCACCGTCCGCTTCAGGGACTGGGAGAGCTCGGAGACGGTGAATTCAAACGCGTTGTTCAGTTGTTCCGCAGGCGGCATCGGCAAACGATTCGGCATTTTGGGGTCAGACCCGACGTTAAGGATTTTCGCCGCGCGGCGCCAATCCAGGGATTGATTGGAAGAGTACTCTGTATTATAGAGTTCTCTATTGGTTGATGAGTTTGAGGGAGGTACGCCATGGCGATCCGGTTGTTGCGCGGCGTTTTGAGCGGCGTGAAATGGGCCCTGTGTGCGGTCGGCGGCGTGGCGCTGATCCTGATTGCGATGATCGCAGCGCCGCTGGAGCGGCCGCCCGAGATGCGATCGGTCTCCGACTCCACCAAGGGGATCGACTGGTCCACGCTGCCAGCGCTGGAGCGCTTCCAGGCCCGCGACGGTACCTGGATCGGCTATCGCCACTACGCGGCCAAAGCGTTTTCAAGCGAAGTGGAAGCCGGTTCGCGTGAAGAAAACGCGTCAAAACAAGAATCCGGAGCCCGATCCCATCGGAACGGAAATGGCTCCGGGGGCCCGGCGACGGGCCGGGGTGCAATCTTCATCCATGGCTCGTCCGGCTCCAGCGGCACCGTCAACCACGCGCTGACCCACGCGATCGCCGCGCGCGGGGTGGAAACCTGGGCGCTCGACATCCGCGGCCATGGCGGCTCCGGCACGCGTGGCGATATCGGCTATGTCGGCCAGCTCGAGGACGATCTCGTCGATTTCGTCGCCCATTTGCGCAAGACCGCGCCGGATCTGCCGCTCACTCTGATCGGCCATTCTGCCGGCGCCGGCTTCTCGCTGCGCGTCGCCGCGACCCCGATCATGCGGGACATGTTCGTGCGCACCGTGCTGCTCGCCCCCTATCTCGGCTATGACGCACCGACCAACAGGCCGAGCAACGGTGGCTGGGTCAGTGCCGACATTCCACGTTTCCTGGGACTGACGGCCCTGCGCAAGCTTGGCATCGACTGCTGTGCGCAGCTTCCGGTGCTCGCCTTCGCGGTGCCGGCAAGTTCGGCGAAATATCTCACCTCGACCTATTCCGACCGCCTGATGCGCAATTTCGCGACGCGCGGCTATCGCGTCGATCTTCCGGCAACCACACGTCCGATCACGATCTTCGGCGGCGCCGAGGACGAGATGATGATCTCGGACAAATATGCCGAGACCGTGCAGGCGGTGAAGCCGTCGGTCGACGTCAAGGTCATTGACGGCATCAATCATATGGGCATCGTCACCCATCCGAAGGCGATCTCGGTCATCGCCGAGGACGTGGCAACGCGCGGGGCAGGGCAGTCATGATCGACAGCAGGGAGGCGTCCGCAGCGCTCGCCGATATCGACGATATCGTCCAGCGCGTGAAGCAATCGCAGCTCTATGAGCTGGCGAGCCTCGCCGCGGTCTGGTGGGGCGTGCTGGTGTTCGCTGCCAATCTCGTGACCTGGCTTTGGCCGATCTACGCGGCCTACGCCTGGGTTGCCGTCGACGTTCTGGGCGTCGGTGGTCTGATTGCACTTCGCGTGTTCGATCCGAAAAGCCACCCCTTTGGCGCCGGCGTTGGCATCAGGCTGTTCCTGATATTCGCACTGTTCTTCGCGTTCGGCTATCTCGTGACCAACGTTGTCGGTCATTTTGGTCCGCGCCAGTTGGGAACGTTCTGGCCGATCTATTTCATGCTGTTCTACACACTCGCCGGGCTCTGGTTCGGCTACGCGTTCGTTGCGATCGGCCTCGGCATCACGGCGCTGACGCTGTTCGGCTTCTTCTACATCGGCGAGGCGTTCCCGCTCTGGATGGCCTTCGTCAACGGCGGTGGCCTGATCCTCGGCGGCCTCTGGATGCGGCGGATCTAGCGCATGCCCGAGCGCGACGACATCATCCACCGGCCTGCAGCCAATACCCAGGAAGGAGCGCTCCCGTGACCGACAGCAAGCGGGCTTCCGATGCGCTGAACGAGCGCGAGAATACCATTCGTCCTGTGCGGCGGTTGCAGATCTACCTGGTCTGCGGTCTCGTCCTGCTGCTGTGGGCCGTGCTGCCGTTTGCCGACGATGCCCTGATCTGGTTCTGGCCGCGCTACGGGGCCTATTATTGGAACAGCTGGTTCGTGGCGAATGACGGGCTCTATTTCTGGTTTGCGCTCTACGTCGTCTCGGCCCTCGGCCTCGTTGCTCTCGGCGCCTATCATCTTTCGCGAAACGGAATCCGCCTGTCCGACAGGCGCACTCTGCTGGCGTTGCTGCTGATCGCCGCCCTCGGCCTCGTCTGCTGCTATTTCGGCAGGTTCTCGCCGCGCCAGCAAACGGTGTTTTGGCAGGTCTACATCACGCTGGTCTACCTGACGGCGGGGCTTCGGTTCGGCTACGCCTTTGCACCGCTCGGCGCGACCATCATCGCGCTGACGCTGATCGGATATTTTTATATCCCGGGTGTGCCGCTGTTGCCGTGGATGGCGGCCGTCAATGGCGGCGCGCTGGTCGCGGGTACCCTCTGGATGCGGCGGTGTTAGCTGTGGCGGAGCTCGACGACATCATCCACCAGCCGCTGCGGCTGAAGATCATGGCGGCGCTGAACGCGCTGCCTGCGACAGCCGGGCTGGAGTTCTCGCGGCTGAAGAAGCTGACCGGCGCCACTGACGGCAATCTCGGCGCGCATATCGAGACCCTGGCCAAGGCGGGCTATGTGTCCGTGGAGAAGGCGTTCGTGGGGAAGAAGCCGCAGACCACGGTCACCGCCACCGCCGCCGGCCGCGGCGCCTTCGCGCGGCATGTCGCGACGTTGCAGGAGATTATTGCGGGCAAGCAGGGGTAGCTTGCGGTGCCGAACTCTCCCCCTTGCGGGAGAGAGCATTTCCGCTGGCAGATGCAGGCTCACTCGGGTGAGGGGTTGAGCGGCGCAACGCACCGATGCATCCCGATTTCAATGGTTGGTTCCAAGGCCGTGCGCTGCAGAAGATGCTCAAGGCCGGGCTCCTTAGCCAGATCACAAAACGATGAACGACGAGACCTTCTGCGACTTGCGTCGCCTATCGCTCCGCACCGTACAACTCATTTGCAAGCTGTCGGACCTCGTCGGTGGCAGAGTCGCCAAGCTGCTTGAGATAATCCAAAAACTCTTGCTGGTTGCTCATCGAGAATATGCGCGCTTTGAATGACAATTCGGAGCGAAGCCGACCTTGCTGCAATAGTGACGCGCACTGTCTATCTACAAACATGGCATCCACAAAGGGCGCATACGTGGCGATAGCCGTGAAGTCGTTCAGGATGCCGGCACCTATGTTTGGGCTTTGCCCGGACGACACTCTCCAGCCGAGGGCGGCGATTAGGTAAGCGAAGATTTTATGCGCTGGCTGTTCCTGATTCCCCGGCCAGTCAAGAAACTTGGATACTTCATTGAAGGCATCTTGAGGTGGTACGCCTCGATGAACGAACATAGCGGCAAGTTGACGGTACCGATTCATTAAGCCAAAGCGCAACTCCAACACACTCGATGGATCGTCCGAAGCCATTGCCTCCTGTGTTTTAGCAACTTGATCACGTAGAGCCTCGCGCATGGCGGACCCGTAGCTGGATAGCTCGTGCTTTAGGATTTGGTCGAACGTCGGTCGGTTCTTTGCCCAACCTTCGGCTAGGCTCTTCAAGCTCGTCTCTGCGACCGATCGATCCCTACGTAGGCCCGGAGCAAAAATCGAATAATCGGAATCGACGCTGATGTGGTAAACTGGGAGCCAATCGTTGCGGTCGCCAGACAGAATATCATCGACGTTAAAGGTCAGAGTAGGAGGGCCGGAACCCCTGATATATGCCTCAGCAAATTCCCACTCTTGATTTGTTGCAATTTCGTCGGTTCTGTCAAAAAACGTCTCGCCGCTGAACATCTCATGCGCCAATCTCAACTCGCTTGGCGAGTGCCAGACAATCGTCTCGTCCGAATGCAGGTTGGAGGCCGGGAATATGACCTGCTGGCGCTTGTAAGCGAGGTCAGCAAGCTCGTAACATCTTTGCCAAAATGTTGCGCTTGGCGCGCCCAGCCGACGCTTCCCCTCTTTTGTCTTGTAGAGCTCGGATACCGCAAACTGATCCAAGTAGACGACGCGCTTATCAACGTGAGGAAGAATCTCGTCGTGAGAGTACCGGCAATCTGCGCAGCGCTTTGTGACGGTGTTGTCGTCAACTGAAAGCGTCCCGAATCTTTCTTTTTTGCACTTCGGGCATTTTCGAAACGGAGGCAATTCGAACATTCTAGGATCCAATTGCGAGATGATGACTTCCTGCTATGCCGATTCCGACGTCCTTTGCGCTAAGCGGTGAGGTTATCCCACTCGCGAGCGACCCACTGGCACATGTGGAGGGGCTGACGCAGGGCTTCATCCGCATTTGATGTATCAATAAGGCTGGCCCGACCGTGCGCGGCATCATCTCGCCACAGCGAAACGATACCTGCAAAAGTTGTTAGAGTGTTGCGCCTTTGCGCGTCGGCTTGGCCAATGATCATGTTTAACACCGTTTGGCGTCCTCGATTGGCGCGGTACGCTTTCAATACCCTTTCCTCGTCCCGCTCTTTGGTGATCGCAATTGCTAGTAAAACGGACTCGGCGGCTGCGCCGACCATTGCACAGCAAGCCAGCCATGCTTCAGCGTTTCGGCACCTGATGGCTTCCATGGCGCGCTGGTGAAATCCATCACCGAAAAGTTTTCGATAGCCGTTGAAGGTCGCCGCAAGTGAGCCGGGCTGCGCGATCAGAATGGCTGCTGCGTCAAGATTTGTTAGAGCGACACGCCCAGCAACGGTGAGCGAATAACCGCCTTCCTCGACAGCTTGCTCGCCGGACCGTCGGACGCCCGGTCGAACAAGTCCGCGCCTGCACAATTCCCAAGCTGCTTCGTAGAATATCGGCGACAACTCGCGAACCGGACCGTCCAAGTAGTGCTCGTGAGGATGCCGCTGTCGAGCTGCAAACTCTGCTCCAGTGCGTGCGTACAGGTCATATCCGTAGTTTCGTGCGCGGTCATTCCGCAGAAGCTCGAGCAGTGTGGCAATTGCCTCATCTAAATCCATGTGTCTCTCCGAAGAACAACGCTAACCGCTGAGCGCTACGATCAACGGCCCAATTGCCGTGCGCGCCCCGAAGGCTTCACTCGAATCAGCGTGTCCCTCACGATGGCGCAATGCAGGGTAGCAATACGTCCCTTGGAGTGCATGTCCCGGTTATTCACAGGGGGCGCTATACGCGATCTCCGTCGTCACCGAATTGGCAGCGGCTTGATGGATCAGGCGAGCGGTCCTTTCCCAGAAGCCGAAGCGTTCCACTGCAGCTTTCCTGCCAAGAGTTGCACCTTGTAAGCGTCGCCTACTTCGAATGAGGGGAGGTCGGGCGCCGCCCCCCTTGAGAC
>NZ_PTFE01000181.1:0-7282 GCF_002936975.1 Bradyrhizobium sp. AC87j1 | reverse complement strand
CCGTCAAGGACATGGAGAAGGCGGTCGCCCATCCGCTCGCCTGCAAGGACGCGCAGGGGCGCCTGCGCGTCGCCGCCGCCACCACCGTCGGCGACACCGGCTTCGAGCGCACCGAGCGGCTGATCGATGCCGGCGTCGACCTCGTCGTCGTCGACACCGCGCACGGCCACTCCCGCCACGTGCTGCATGCCGTGAACCGCATCAAGCGCCTATCCAATTCGGTGCAGGTCGTCGCCGGCAACGTCGCCACCACCGAGGGCACGCAGGCTTTGATCGATGCTGGCGCCGACTGCATCAAGGTCGGCATCGGTCCGGGCTCGATCTGCACCACGCGCATCGTCGCCGGCGTCGGCGTTCCCCAGCTCACCGCGATCATGGATGCGGTGGAAGCGGCGAAGAAGGCCGACATCCCCGTCATCGCCGACGGCGGCATCAAATTCTCCGGCGACCTCGCCAAGGCGCTCGCCGCCGGCGCCGACATCGCCATGGTCGGCTCGCTGCTCGCCGGCACCGACGAGACGCCGGGCGAAGTGTTCTTGTGGCAGGGCCGTTCCTACAAGGCCTATCGCGGCATGGGCTCGGTCGGCGCGATGGCGCGCGGCTCTGCCGATCGCTACTTCCAGCAGGACATCAAGGACACGCTCAAGCTCGTGCCTGAAGGCATCGAGGGCCAGGTGCCCTACAAGGGCCCGGTCGGCAATGTCATGCACCAGCTCGCCGGTGGCCTGCGCGCCGCGATGGGCTATGTCGGCGCACGCGACATGAAGGAGTTGCACGACAAGGCCCAGTTCGTCCGCATCACCGGCGCCGGCCTGCGCGAAAGCCACGTCCACGACGTCACCATCACGCGCGAGAGCCCGAACTATCCGGGCGGGGGCTAGTCGCCGGTCTCGCCTTCAACTCCGCTAGCGTGCCCCGGACGCAGCGCAGCACCTTTTCGGTGATGCGCTGCAGAGCCGGGGCCCATGTCTCCGCGTTTTGCCGTGTTGCTTTCTGGGTCCCGGCTCTGCGCAGCAACGCTGCGCGCTGCAGCGCGTCCGGGACATGAGCGCTGTGCGCGCCTCTGCATCTGACCGCTCCGCCGCTTTTGTATTGACGCAGCTAGCTCCCTCCGCTTCCGTTCACGTCGAAAGACAATCGGAGGAAGCCATCATGTCCCAAGCCAAGCGCATCGTTCTCGCCGCGCGTCCCGTCGGCGAACCCAAATCATCTGATTTTCGCCTGGAGGAATTCGCGGTCCCGACGCCTGCGGCGGGTGAAGTCCTGCTGCGCACGATCTGGCTCTCGCTCGATCCCTATATGCGCGGGCGCATGAGCGATGGTCCGTCCTATGCTGCGCCGGTGCCGGTCGGCGGCGTGATGGAGGGCGAGGCGGTCAGCGAGGTCGCGGTCTCCAACAATCCTGATTTCGCCAAAGGCGACATCGTCCGTGCACGAACCGGTTGGCAGTCTCACGCGACCTCGAACGGCAAGGGCCTGATCAAGGTCGATCCCAAGCTCGGTCCGATCTCGACCTCGATCGGCGTGCTCGGCATGCCCGGCATGACCGCCTACACGGGCCTGCTCGACATCGGCAAGCCGCAAGCAGGCGAGACCGTCGTGGTCGCCGGCGCCTCCGGCGCCGTCGGCTCAGCCGTCGGTCAGATCGCGAAGATCAAGGGCGCACGCGCGGTCGGCATCGCCGGTGGCAAGGACAAGTGCGACTACGTGGTGAAGGAGCTCGGCTTCGATGCCTGCATCGATCACCGCGATCCCGATCTCGGCGCAAAACTGAAGGATGCCTGCCCTGGGGGTATCGACGTCTATTTCGAGAATGTCGGCGGCGCTGTGTTCGAGGCGGTGTTCCCGTTGCTCAATCCGTTCGCGCGCGTGCCAGTCTGTGGCCTGATCGCGCACTACAACGACACCGAAGCCAAGCCGCCGAAATGGGCCGCCAGCATGATGCGCGCGACGCTGACCAAGCGGCTGACCTTCCGCGGCTTCATCGTCTCCGACTTCGCCTCCCGCCATGGCGACTTCCTGCGCGACATGTCCACCTGGGTCCGCGACGGCAAGGTCAAGTACAAGGAGTTCGTCACCGAGGGCCTGGACAGCGCGCCCGGCGCCTTCATGGGCCTCTTGAAGGGCGCCAATTTCGGCAAGCAGCTGGTCCGGGTCGGGCCGGACAAGGCCTAGGCATGATCCGGAAAAGTGCGAAGCGGTTTTCCGGAAAGATCATGCCCAAACAACAACCTAAAGCGCGATGACGATCTCATTCATCGCGCTTTAGGCGACAGGGACTGGGACTCACGTGGCTACAGAGCCACAGGCCTCCTGAGGATAGTTAAGAAAGAGTCACCAAATGGTCACACCTGCCCGCAAAAGCCGCAGGTGTGACCGGCTGTTCATTGACGGGATCGCGAAGGCATTGAATCATCGGGCATATTTTAGGTGCTGCGATGTTAGAGATCAGTGTTTTCTGCGTTATCCTGCTGGCCGCCGGCTATTGGCTGGCCATGTTCGTCATGGGCCGCCATGACGACGTCATCCATGGCAAGTTCGTCCATGTCGAGGAGGGCGATCTTGCTCGCCCCTCGATGCCGATACCGCCCCCGCCATTCCCGAAGCGCCCGGTCAAGGCCGCGCAGCTTGCCAGGCAGCCGCCTGCCAATGATCTCGCGGCCAAGCCGGTGAACAGCGAGGCGCTGCAATCCCTGCTCGCCGCGATCCAGCAGGACCTCAAGAGCGTCGCCTGAGCCGATCGGCGCGCCTTAATGCTCGCCGCCCATCTGGACGAGCAACTCCTCGATGTCGACATCGACCTGGCCTGCGGCCCTGACGTGGCGGACCTCGAAACTGTCGGGTCGGAAGCGATACTCGACCAGCCCGACTTCCTTGATCGCGATCCGGTCCTGGCGTTGATCGTTGATGACGAAGCCGGCCGACGGCGCCCAGACGTGGCGGGTGTGGCGCCAGGTGAAGTCGCGCCGCTGGTGCACGTGGCCGCTGGCAATGAGGCGCAGGTCGATCGTCCCGAGCATCTCGATCAGCCGTGCCCGCGCCGGCTGCGGCACATAGCGGATCGAGGTTTCCGGTGTCTCGGGATCGTCGGGTAGATTGAGAAATAGCGGCTTGTGCAGGAACAGCGCGACCGGCCTGCCGTTCGTGCGCGCGATCTGTTGCGACAGCCAGTCGAACTGCTCGGCCTCGAAGGCGAGCCCCGAGTTCAGCACCAGCGAGTTGAGGCCAATGAAGCGCCAGCCTGCGGCCTCGAACGACCAATGGTCTTCGCCGATGAGGTCGCCGAACTGCCGGCGATGCGCTTCCGTGACCGGCGGCTTCGGCGCCGGGCCGACCGCGGTCGGATTATCGCCGATGTCGTGATTGCCGGGGAGATAACGGCAGGCGACGGGCAGGGCGTCGTGCAGGTCTTTTGCGAAGACGACATCGTCGCGGCCGGTTGGCCCGTCGAAGGCGACATCGCCGGTGTTGATCACGAGATCGGGCCGGTTGCCGTCGATATGCTCGCTGATCGCCTGGAAGTTGGCGATCAGGCCGGGGAAGCGCCGACCGAGATGGGTGTCGGAAATCTGCGTCAGGCGAAATTCGGACATGCGATCATCGTACCCGTGCTCGCGCGTCGGAACGATGACGGCGCGGGCATGGATCGCAACGAACAAAGTTTAAAGCACGCGGTACCGGATCATGTAGGCGTCCTGCGGCGCGACGGTGTCGGCGAGCGGCGAGGCGATGCGGTCGGCGAGGTGCCAGGGGCCGAACTGCTCGGAGCGATGCGGCTCGGCGGGCAGACGGAGGCGGAACTCGAAAGTGCCCTTGCCGGGCAGGTTCACGACCAACACGCGGTCCGCGGTCCGATGGTTGAGCGCGACCGCGCCGCGCAGCAGCGCGCGGCCATCCGAGAGGTCGCGCACGCCGTCGACCAGCGCCAGCGTCTGGTTGCGGTCGGTATGCAGTTCGACCTGGCTGTCGGTCACCGCCGTCAGCATCGCCCGGGGCATGCGGATCTCGAACTCGACGGCGGGCTTGGACGGATTGAGACCGAGATAGGCGAGCGCGGCGTGGCGCATGTCGTAGGCGGCAAAGGCGAGCAGGGCCGTCGCGGCCAGAGCGGTGAGGCCATGCCTGACGACGTCGCGCCAGGTTCGGTAGCTCAGGCAAAAGTAAACCGTCATCGCCAGCGCGACCGCGAGCGCCATCGCGATACCTGACAGGGCCGACATCAGGATACCGAGCCGGCCGTCGGCGGATTCGCTCCAAAGGCTGGACAGGGTGGTCATGGCGCCATCTCGCCTCTATCTCGCCTTGGGCCCCGAAAAGGGACCGAAATCGCTTTAACTATCGGTGGTTGGTCGCAAGACCGGGAACGCCGGTTCAACTCGTTGATTGTCAGGACGAGGAGCGGCGGCTAATGGACGGTCCGGCGCCGTCCGCCGGATGGGAAAGTTCCGATGTCCGTTCAAATGGTCTTGCTGCCGGTCTTCGTCCAGGTCGGCCTCACCTTCGCGCTGCTGATCGGCATGGTTTTCGCGCGCCGCAAGACGCTGGTCTCCGGCGAGACCAGCATCCGCGACATTGCGCTCGGCGAGCCGAACTGGCCGAAGGGCGCCACGCAGATCGCCAATTGCTATCGCAACCAGTTCGAGCTGCCGGTCCTGCTCTACGTCCTGATCGCGCTGGCGCTGCCCTTGCGCCATGCCGATCTCTTCATCGTGCTGATGTCCTGGGTGTTTGTGGTAACGCGCTTTGTCCATGCCGGCGTGTTCGTCTCCTCGAACGATCTCGGCCGGCGCTCCACGGTCTGGCTCGCCGGCGTCCTCGTGCTGCTGGCGATGTGGATCTACTTCGCGCTGAAAATGCTCTTGTTGATCTGACTCTTGCGAGTCCGATTTCATCTGAAAGATTCAAATGACCCCCGCTGCCCGGCTGTCCGCAGCCATCGAACTGATCGACACCATCGAGAAAGACCGCGTGCCTGCGGCCAAGGCGCTGAAGGAGTGGGGCACTGCGCACCGCTTTGCCGGCTCGGGCGACCGCGCCGCCATTGCCGGCCTGGTCTGGGACGTACTGCGCCGCTACGCCTCGAGCGCGTTCCTGATGGAGTCCGACACCGCGCGTGCCAGGTTGATCGGCATGCTCCGGCTCGAGCGCGACATGGACACGGCCACCATGGGCGCCTTGTTCGACGGCAGCCGATTTGCGCCGGCGCCGCTGACCGAGGCTGAGCAGGCCGCGCTCGCCTCGCGGTCCCTGAAGGACGCGCCGGCTGCGATCGCCGGCGACTATCCCGAATGGCTGGATCCGCACCTGGCAAAAGTGTTCGGCGAGGACCGCGCCGCGGAGGCGGCCGCGATGGCGAGCCGGGCGCCGCTCGACCTGCGGGTCAACACGCTAAAATCCAATCGCGACAAGGCGCTGCAGTCGCTTGCTCATCTTCATGCGAAACCGACGCCTTGGTCGGCAACGGGCCTGCGCATCGCGCTTTCGGCCGATGCGCGCAACCCCGGGATCCAGGCCGAAGAGGATTTCATCAAGGGCGCCATTGAAGTGCAGGATGAGGGATCGCAGCTGGCGGCCCAATTCACCGCGGCAAAGCCCGGCGAGCAGGTGATCGACCTCTGCGCCGGCGCCGGCGGCAAGACGCTGGCGCTCGCCGCCCTGATGCAGGGCAAGGGCCGGCTGATCGCGACCGACAGCGACAAGCGCCAGCTCGCGCCGATCCACGAACGGCTGTCGCGCGCCGGCGTCCATAATGCCGATGTCCGCACGCCCAAGGGCGAGGCCGATCCGTTGGCCGACATCCGCGCCTCTGCCGACCTCGTCGTGATCGATGCGCCCTGCACGGGAACCGGAACCTGGCGCCGCAACCCCGACGCCAAATGGCGGATGCGCCCCGGCGCGCTGGAGATTCGCCTGCGTGACCAGGCCGAGGTGCTGGAGCGCGCGGTGCCGCTGGTGAAGCCGGGCGGCCGCATCGCCTACATCACCTGCTCGGTGCTGTCGGAAGAGAACGGCGAGCAGGTGAGGGCGTTCGTCGCGCGCCATCCCGAGTTCGCGGCCGTCCCGCCCGAGCAGACCGCGAGCGTGCTGTGGGACAAGGCGGAGGCGTTTGGCGAGGCCGCGCTGCAATCGCCCGAGGGCTGGCTGATGACGCCGCGGCGGACCGGGACGGACGGATTTTTCGTCTCAATCCTGAAAAAGGTCTCGTAGGGTGGATTAGCCGGCGGCTTGCGCGCAGCGCAGGCCGGCGGCGTAAACCACCACTTCCGTACCCAGGGACGCAGACGTTGGCGGATTACGCCTCGCGGTTTGCGCTTTGCGCAATCCGCGGGGCTAATCCGCCCTAGGGCACCGCAGCTGCCGCGCCACAGTTCCCCAAAACGAAAACCCCGCAGACCGGATCCCGGTCGCGGGGTTTTCTAACTTGACGTTCTGCCGGTACGTCCGTGGTCAGAACGGTGCGCGGGCGTTAGCCGACGCGGAGATTGTCAGCCGAGGACTTGCCGCTGCGACGATCGGCGACGATGTCGAACGAGACCTTCTGACCCTCGTTGAGGGAAGAGAGGCCAGCGCGCTCGACGGCGCTGATGTGCACGAACACGTCCTTCTGGCCGTCATCCGGCTGGATGAAACCATAACCCTTTTGGGTGTTGAACCACTTCACGGTGCCCATAGCCATGGGAATTTCCTTTAGTTAGTTAGATTGAGTACGCACGCGGACCGGTACGCAGCATTGCGCCCATAGTCCCTGATGAGTCGATGTTTGGAGAATTCATCTGAAGCGTGCGCGCCCGTCAGCAACGAAGCGAAGCGGCCCAGTCGTTCGGCCAAGTATCGATGATCACAATATAGCGAGAATTTGGGGCCAGTTCAAGGCACCACCCGCGAGCCGGCACGTCGCACGACTTTGCTATTTTGCGGTGCAAATTAACCGCCCGGCGGATGTCAGTCCACGATGAAAAGGGTCGCTCCGGTCGTGGTCGAGGATCGGTGCGCGGCGTCGCCGTAGTCCGAGACCTGGTAGCTCATCCCTGCCGTGAGCTTGAATTTGCGCCCGTCGCGCAGCTCGCTGTCGAGCTCGCCCTTGAGGACGTAGAGCACGTGGCCGCGATCGCACCAATGGTCGGCCAAATAGCCCGGCGAATACTCGACCATCCGCACCCGGAGGTCGCCGATGTTGAGCGTGCGCCACCTGGCTTGGCCGGTCTCGCCCGGATGCATGGTGGCCTCGACCTTGCTCCAGTCGGTGACGGTAAAGGGGGAGGCGGGGAGTTTCATGGGGGAC